>JBDKKX010000116.1:0-11778 GCA_039795795.1 Bacteroidota bacterium
CCATTCTCCCCCAATTTGCTGACTGCGATGAATCCCCAAAGCACCTTTTTTATCCGAAGTAAAGTACAAAATGTCATTTCCAAACAAAACAGGCGCGAAATCCGTCCCAGTCGAATTAATATTTTCATTCAAATGTTCCAACTTAACTTTTGGTTTTTCCGCATTTTCAGCACTCGCCACCGCCTCCATTTGAATCCCCAAACTACATCCCGATAACTCATTTTGCAATTTTTCAACCACCTCATTACGGTCTTTGCCCATGTACGTATTGATAGCAATGACCAATTCACGAGCAGCTTCATCATATTGCCCCGCTTGCTTTAAAACTAAAGCATATTTATAACGAGCTGCTGGAAAACCTTTTATATCATCTTTGACATAAGCCAAAAGTTGAATCGCTTTTGCATAATCTCGCACTTGCGCATACAGCACGCCCGCTTGATACACCAATTCTTTTTGCGTCCGCTTTTGTTTCCAAGCCGCTTCAAAATGATAAGCCGCTTCCAAAAGTTTACCCGTTTCGATAGATTTTTCCGCTTGGCGACGATGTTCTTTCCAAGTAAGATTTGGTTGCCCATGCTCGTCGGGGAATGGATGAGCAAATTGCGGCAGCGGAGTCAGCCAGAAGATGCCAAAAGCAAATATTGTAAAAGATTTTCTCATAATTGATACCCGTTTTAGAAAAGTCAGCCCAAACGCTGGAAGTTTACGGACTTCCAACGTTCAGTATTTATTATTTTTTAATTCTATCTTTAAAAATTTGTCGTTCAATGACTTGTGGATAATAATGATGCTCCAATATAAGGACTTTTCGAGCGATTTCGGCGGGTGTATCCGCAGTATGGATGGGGATTTTGGCTTGAAAAAGCATTTCCCCTTTGTCATAGCATTCGTTCACGAAATGAATCGTAATACCCGTCTCGGTCTCGGCAGCCGCGTGAACCGCTTCGTGAACATGCTTTCCATACATCCCCTGTCCACCAAATTTGGGCAATAGCGCGGGATGAATGTTGAAAATGCGTCCGTCGTAGTGATGCACCAATTGCTGTGGCATCAAAACCAAAAAACCTGCCAAAACGATGTAGTCAATACCCAATTCAACTAATTTTTCGGGTAAATCGGGGTGGGTTTCGATTTGAGTGAGCATATTTTTGGTGATAATAAACGTTTGAACCCCAAATTCGGCGGCAATGTCTAATACGCCTGCTGCTTTCCGATTCGACGCAACAAGTGCGACGCGCATCGTCGGATGATTTTGAAAATGTTCTAAAATGCGGCGTGCATTGCTGCCGCCGCCAGAAGCAAAAATGGCTATATTTGTCATAATTAATTGATTTTTGCGTCATCCGCGTTTCTAATATCCCTAACAGGTTTTAAAAACCTGTTAGGGGTGGACGGCTAAAAATGCTTTTTTTCTAAAAACGCTTCTCCTTTTTGCTCATCGAAACGATATAAATAAGGTGCTTTATGCGCGCCCCCAGAAAATTTCTTTTCCACCCGTTCCAACACTTCAAGGCTCAACATTTTGCGTTGAAAATTCGTCCGACTTAATTTTTTACCCAAAAATGTTTCATATAAATTTTGCAATTCCCCCATCGTAAAAGTGGGCGGTAACAAATTAAAACCCACCAATTTAACATCCAAATTCTGCCGCAATTTTTCCAACGCTTTTTGAAAAATATGGGCATGGTCAAAACATAAATCTGGTATTTTATTTATATCAAACCAATCACAAATCGCTGAAAATTCATCCGCCGTCGGAATCACTTTGGAAAAATCGACCAACGCATAATAGCCAATGGAAACAAATCGTTTACAAATCCAATGATTCGGGTCCGGCTGATAACCACAAGCGCGCATCGCCGCTTGATGAATCTCTGGAAATTGTCGATTGGCACTGCCAAAAACACTGAATAATTCCAAATAAATATCTTGAATCCCCGTTCGGATGCCCAAAATCCGATGTGCTGCCGCTTCAATATCCTCGTTTTGCAGCACAAAACCGCCCGGCAACATCCACTCATTTATATGTTTGCTTTTAAGTAATAAAACTTTAAGTTGATTTTGATGAAAACCAAAAACGACACAATCTATCGAAAGTTGCTGAATGATTTTGTCGCTGTAATTGTGGAAATCTTTTGAATCTTTTAGGGTTTCCTGCATTTTGTATAACTTCTTTTTAACGCAAAAATAGTCAAATATTTGGTGAATTCAATAATCTTCTGTACCATTGTATCATTATTGATACAATAAATTTAATAAATATTTTATTTATTTATTGAATTTGTAAATATTTTATTTTAAAATAATTATAAATTAATATTTTATTAATATGAAATAATTCATCATTGTCAAAAAACGCGCTTTGAAACAAAACGATGTACAAAATTTAGAAATTAAAAATTTTTATTTTCAATCGCTCTGCTAAAAGATATTGCGACCTTCAAAATATTTTTTGGCGGAGCGTTGGTTTTTTTAAAAAGGTTATTAAGTTCTTTTTTTGCCGTCTGTCATAAACCAAGTGGGTTCTGCATTTCTGGGGTCTCCATTATAATTAATCGTAATTTCATCACCTGCTTCAATATAGCGAACTGCCACAATATCAATGGTTTCTGCGTCAAAATCCATGAAATAATCGGCGTTGGAAGGACAAAAATGATTGTACAACGAACCGTACCCAAGTGCGATAACCGACCGTTCACTTTCGTCGCCCCATAAAAAATAATAATCATATAAAGTGGTCGTATCCAAAATAGCGGCTTCGCCTTCTTTCAACAGTATCACAGGACAAATTTCGATTAAATCGCCTTTCTTAATGGACGTGCCTGCAAAAACGCCGCGCCCGCCCAATTTACTGGGTGCAATATACAGAGATGGATTGCGCATAAAATTGATTTTTTTTAAAACAAAAAAGTTGTTTGAATTAGGAATAAAGGCAAGAAGGAATTAAGGATGCAAAGTTGAATTTTTTTTTGCAAAAAACAACCATTTTACATCTTTAATTCCTTCTTTTCCTTCATTCCTACTTCAAGTTTCGATTATCCACCAAATCCATCATCAATTGCTTTCGGTTTTGGCGGCGCAACTGGGGCGGGCGGCGCATTTGGATCCACCGCAGGGGCTTCCTCGTCTTGGAAACGCTTTTGACCTCCAAATTCAGAACCGCCCGAAGGCTGCCCTGGAACCACAATTCCCCCTTGTTGAGTCGCCGAATACAAAGTACAATCCGTTTGAATCGCCCCTGGCGCACTCGCAGGGTATTCCTTAAATCTTGCAGTTACATCCCATTTCAAACTCGGCGTAGCTTCAATTTTTTGCATCGTTTTCACAAACATCGGTCTCGCCATCACCCCCCCTTGTCCGTCCGCAATCGAAAGGAAGCGAATCCAGTTGTCTTCGCCGCCCACCCAAGTACCAATCACCAATTTTGGCGTGATGCCCATGAACCAACCGTCCACATAATTATTCGTCGTACCCGTTTTACCGCCATTTTGACTTTTAATATTGTTGAAACCGGGCGCGCCTTTGGTTACATTTTGTAACAATTTGTTCATGACCGTCACCGCAGGTTTCGGCATCGCAGGACGCACTTCAGGCGCGCCATTGTACAATTCCTTCCCCGCTTTATCCACAATCCGCAAAATGTGCATCGGTTTCGCATACGAACCATCATTCGCAAACGTCGTATAAGCACCCGTCATTTCCAACACTTCTAATTCCGTCGCGCCAAGACAAATCGACGGTTGTTTCGGAACGCGGTAATTGCCAAACGCATTTTTCCGACTGCTATCAATGCCCATTTGATGCGCCAACGTCCGCACAGGCTCCGTAGAACCTAAGGTTTTCATCAAATAAACCGAAATAGTATTCTTCGATTCCTTCAAACCGCGAAATAAATCATATACTTCTTTGGAATAACCACTGGAGTTATTCGGAGTCCAATCTTTCATCAAGCCAAAACTACCTTCCCCTCGAGCGATGGTTTGCGGCTCGTCAATAATCTGCGTACACGGCGAAATCCCTTGCATCACCGCCGCACCATAGACAAAAGGTTTGAATGTCGAACCCACCTGACGGTCTGTCCGAACGTGATCCAATTGGAAAAATTTATAATTGATGCCCCCAACCCAAAATTTAATATAACCATTTGTCGGGTCAATCCCAACCGAACCAATTTGCAAGTGCATCCGATGGTATTTAATCGAATCCATCGGAGTCATCGTCGTATCCCGCGGCCCCCCGTAACTGAAAACTTTCATTTTCGTCCGCGTTTTGAACGTTTTATCTGCATCCACTTGTACTTTCGTCCAAGCCGATTTGATTTTAGGCCAAAACTCACTTTTCATAATCGAACGACATATTTCTTCCCGTCCATCGCTCAAATTCGGTGCCTTGCTCAACGGAACTTTCTTACTTTCATCATTTAACATATTATCAATATCCACATCTTGCACTCTAAAACCATCATAACCCGCTTCCACATCATCCAAAACCGCATCCAAATACAGGCTTCTCAATTGTTGATAACGATTTGACGAGCGCATCGCATGGATTAAACCTTGCTGTCTATCCTTAATTTCTTTATCTGTCGCTTTGGCATCCCGATGATTCCATGGGTCAATATCTAATTCCTTTGCAGGCGGCGGTGGAGGTGGTGCTTTTTGACCTTTTTTGACAGGAGGTGGTGCTTTTTGACCCGCAGGTTTGCGCAAAGCCCCCCAAACTTTAAAAAATTTCGCTTGCAACTCGCGCATATGTTCCTTCGCCGCCGCCTCTGCACTTTCCTGCATGCTGGCATTAATCGTCGTATAAATTTTCAAACCATCTCGATACAAATCATATTTAGACCCATCGGGTTTGGTTTTGCCCTCTTTTTCCAACAATTTTTTCACATCTTCCGCCAAACTCATGCGGAAATACGTTGCCAAACCATCCGCATGCGAGTGCGGTGTGAAACGCAACTCCAACCCTTTTTTGCAAAGAACAGCATATTGTTTTTCATCAATGCTACCTTGACGCATTAATTTCAAAAAAACTTCATTTCTACGCAATTTTGTTCGTTCGGGACGGCGAATCGGGTTGAACAAAGAAGAATTATTCAACATGCCCACCAACGTTGCCGCTTCTTCTATCCGCAATGAATCGGGCGGTTTGTTAAAATAAATTTCGGAAGCCGCTCGAATCCCATGTCCAGAATAACCAAAATCATATTTATTCAAATACATCGCCATCAATTCCTCCTTCGTATAGGCGCGTTCGAGTTTGACCGCCGTAATCATCTCGGAAAGTTTGTAATAATACATATAAGCGATGCGCGTCAACGGATTTTTATTGTTTTTCCTATCGGAAAACAACAATTTCGACAACTGCATCGTAATCGTACTACCGCCCCCAGAACCCCGTTGCATGAGGATGAACGTGCGCGCAAATACCCTTGCCATCGCTTCATAATCCACCCCAGGGTGTTTGTAAAAACGCGAATCTTCCGTTGCAACTAAGGCAAGCGGCACCCATTTGCCCAATTCATCATAGGTTACAGGCGTTCTATTCTCGATGTAATAACGTCCTAACACCGTTCTTCCGTCATCCGCGAGGACTTCGGAGGCAATATTAAAGGTCGGGTCTTCCAACTCTCGGAAGGAAGGCGTGTAAAACGAGAACGCAAGAAGCGAACCGCCCACGAACACCATCGTAAACGCGAAAATTCGCCACATCCAAGTAATCACTTTTTGATGTGCGGCTAATCGGTCTGCGCGAGGCGTTAAAGAAGGGTTTGTACTATTTGCCATAGTCGGTAAACGATTGAAATGGATTGATTTGCTGCAATTGGGTTTTTAATAGGCAAATATAGAGAGATTTTTAGATTTACACTGAAAAATCATGCAACTTTTATCTAAAACGCATAATTTTGCGCCATGAAAGCTATCGTTCCCAAAACTATTCGGCTGCACAACAGCCTCTCTGGACAAAAAGAAGTCTTTTCGCCTGTGCACGAGGGTCGTGTCGGGTTATACGTGTGTGGTCCCACCGTTTATAGTGATGCGCATTTGGGCAATTGCAGAACGTTTGTGAATTTTGACATCATATATCGTTTTTTTGAATATTGTGGTTACAAAGTGCGTTACGTTCGCAATATCACGGATGTCGGGCATCTCGTCGGGGATGTCGATGATTCGGAGGCGGATGATAAAATTGGTAAAAAAGCCCGCGCCGAACAGGTCGAGCCGATGGAAATCGTGCAAAGATATACAAATGGTTTCCATGACGTGATGCGGCAATTGAATACGTTGCCGCCGAGTATTGAGCCGCGTGCGACGGGTCATATTTTGGAGCAAATTGAAATGATTCAAGCCATTTTGAAAAATGGTTGGGCGTACGTTCAAAATGGCTCGGTTTATTTCGACACCATTAAGTATGCGCAAGCGGACAAAGGTTATGGGCAACTTTCGGGCAGAATCTTGGAAGATTTGTTGGTCGAAACTCGGGATTTGAAAAATCAGGAGGAAAAAAAGCATCCTTCGGATTTCGCGCTTTGGATGAAAGCCGCGCCGCAACATTTAATGCATTGGCATTCGCCTTGGTCGGTGGGTTTTCCGGGTTGGCATTTGGAATGTTCGGCGATGAGTACCAAATATTTGGGTAAAACGTTTGATATTCACGGCGGCGGCAATGATTTGAAATTCCCGCACCATGAAAACGAAATTGCTCAAAATGTGGGTGCTTGTGGTTGCGCGCCCGCGAAATATTGGCTGCATGCGAATATGTTGCTGCTTTACAATAAGAAAATGTCAAAAAGTGATGGTTATTACGTCGCGCCGAATGAACTTTTTGCAGGCACTTGTCCATTAGTGGATGCAGAAGGTAAAAAAATATTGACTAAAGCGTATTCGCCGATGACGGTTCGTTTTTTCATTTTGCAGGCGCATTATCGCAGCACGATGGATTTGACGGATGCGGGTTTGCAGGCGGCGGAAAAAGGTTGGAAATATTTGACCGAAACGTATAAATCATTGAAAAATATGGTCGCGCCGAAAGGAGCTAAACCCTTGTTAGACAAGCAGTTAGATGAATTAGCACAAGCGGCTTTTGACGATATGAGCGATGATTTTAATTGTCCAAAAGCGATGAGTCGATTGTTTGAATTGGGTTCTAAAATCAATTCTTTGAAAGGCGGGCAATTGTCGATGAAGGAAGTTTCGGAAAGTTGTTTGCGTCGGTTGGAGCAAGTTTTCCACGATTTTATGTTTACAATTTTTGGTTTGCGCGACGAGTCGGCGGATGCCGCGAGTACGCATGCGACGATGGACGGGTTGATGCAGTTGATTATCGAGATGCGGCAACAAGCGCGCACGAATAAAGATTGGACGACTTCGGATAAAATTCGGAATACATTACAATCAGTTGGGATTGATTTGCGGGACGGAAAGGAAGGTACTTCGTGGGTTAAGAATTAGGATTAAATGGGATTTTTTTAGGATTAAATGGGATTGATTATTGGGATTGGTGGGATTTAATCTTACTAAGTGCTTGGACAAATTAAAATGATATGAACTAAAATGATTTAAAATATGGATTATTAAATAGTTATAACTTGACGCAAGTTTGCAACTTGCGTCAAGTTGTACGTTTAATTTTGTCTAATGACTTAATCCCAATAATCAATCCCATTTAATCCTAAAAAAATCCCATTTAATCCTAATTCCAACCCGCCAAATATTATTTCAAACTATCCAATTTTTTCTGAATTTCATCAATCAATTTGCGTTGGTCGCCAATTTTAGTTTTTTGCTCACCTTGCGTTTTCACATTAGACTCAATATCTGTTTCTGCCTGTTTGATTTTCGCCTTCCAATTTTCAATATCTTTTTTGTAATCCGCATTTTTATCTTCCAACTTTTTGAGGTGTTTTTCTTGTTTTTTCAACTCATCTTGTTGATTTTCCAATTGAATTTTAGTATCGGCGGCAGCCGTTTCAATCGCATATTTCAAAACCAATTTTTCCGCTTCCGTGTATTGCTCTTTAAACTGAGCCGACGAAACAAACGCGCCCCCCAAATTAAACCACACGCTAAACAAAGTATTTTCCCCGATTTGTTGGAAATTCGCATGCACATCTACGGTATTGCCTGCGCCCAGTCCTGGAATCAAGGCATTATCCAAAAAATATTCATTGTTTTTTTTATCTCTGGAATACTTGCCTTTGTACGGTTTGACAAAATTTTTCCAAATTTTTTCCGCAAAATCCGTTTTTATTTTGGGTAATTCGATGGAAAGCGAATTATTATTGCCCAAACTCATTAATTTCTCTCCTTCTTTGACTTGCGCCGAAGCGAAAAAAGGAAGTGTCGCAACCAAAAAGGTCAGCGAAGCCATCAAAAATCTTTTCATGATATGATTTTGTTTAAATTAAAAAAAATTGGAATTCGGATTAAATGGGATTTTTTTGGGATTAAATGGGATTGATTTTAGGGATTTAAAGGATTTTAAGAGTTTAATCCTCTAAATCCCCAAAATCAATCCCATTTAATCCCAAAAAAATCCCATTTAATCCAAATTCCAACGCACTACATAATTTGATTTAAAATATTCTAATTGATTTGCACAATTTTTGATAAAGGTAATATACATTTGCCCAAAAATCATAATCCTTAAACAAATTTTAACTAAAATTCAAAATAAAAATGACTGTCACAAATTTAAGATTTTTCTTTTTTGTTATATCAATTTTTAAGATTTCCTCGCTTCAAAGTCAAGATATTGACAAAGCAAATAAACATTATCAAGTCGGTGCGTATTCCAAAGCGATTCCTATTTACGAAGCCGCGCTTGCTCAAAAACCAAATTTGAATGCCGTCAAATCTAAATTGGCAAATGCTTATCGAATCCTAAATCAACCTCAAAAAGCAATTCCTTTGTATGCGCAAATTGTTGATAATGAATCCGTTATTAGCAAAGATTTATTGAATTATGGCGAAACCTTGATGTCTATTGGCAATTACGAGTGGGCTAAAAAATATTTCAATTTGTATCAGCAACGCAATCCCGAAGACGCATCTGTAATCCTATTATTGGCTGCATGTGACAAGGTAAATTCAATTCCTGCGTATTTTAAAAATGTAGAAATACTTGATTTCCAACAGAATACAAACGCAGATGAAAATGCGCCTTTTTTCTATAAAGAGTGGCTTATCTATGCTTCAGACCGTGATAGAGGGTTTGAACTCTTAAAAGTGCCGAATGGGACGACGGGGCGCGATTATCTTCATATTTACTACGCGGAACAGTGGGATGAAAGCACTTTTGGCAGTGTGGAATTGTTTCCAAAAGTCAACGAATTAAACAAAAATACAGGGAATTTAACATTCACAAAAACGGGTTCTGAGATTTTTTTTTGCCGAAATAGCGTGATTCCGAGCAAGACAGGCGCGTACAATATGCAGCTTTACACGGCTGCCGCAAAGGACGGGATGAATTGGCAACATATTCAAATTTTGCCTTTTTGTACGCCCGATAACAATTATTTATATCCTTCTATTTCGCCCGATGGTAAAATGTTATTTTTTATTGCAGATAAAGCACAAGGTTTGGGTGGAATGGATATTTATGTGTCCCGAAAAAATAAAAAAGGTTGGTCGCGTCCCGAAAATTTGGGCGATAATATTAATACCGCAGGACATGAAGCCTTTCCGTTTTACGATGGAAACGGTCATTTATATTTTGCCTCGAAAGGACATCCCGGTTTTGGCGGATTTGATATGTTTGTAAGTCATTATGATTCAACGCTTAATAAATGGGGAAAAGCCATCAATTTAGGTTTGCCGTTGAATAGTTCTTATGATGACCACAATTTTTGTTTGGATTCGACGGGTACTGCGGGTGCATTTACGTCGTCGCGGAGTGGCAGAGGCGATGATATTTTTTTGTTCAAAATCAAGCAACATGCAACGCATCCAAGGCAAAAGGATACGTTGAGTTACACCATATCGCGTTTGGATGCTTCTCCTAAAACAAAGGTGCTTAAAACACAACGCAATTATTTACAAGAGATTACAGATTTGGCAGATAGTCATTTATTGAAAATCAATCAACGGTTTGTTATTGAAAGTAATATTTATGATAGTTTGACGCAAACGGCTATTTCTGAACGTGTAAAATCTATTTTAATGCCTTTAGTATCGTTTTTGAAAAAAAATCCTCGTTTTTTGGTGGAAATTGGGAGTCATCTGGCTGAAAAAGCAGGGGATAAAGATTTATATAAAAAAATTACCACACAACGGGCGGAAAAAATTATTGCTTTTTTACAAGCAGAAGGCGTTTCGGCACATCAATTAAAAGCAAAAGGTTATGGCAATTTGCAGCCATTGAAAGATTGTGTTGAAAATGATTGCAGTCCAACCGAAGCCGCCGCTAATGAACGGATTGAATTGAAAATCAAACGATTTTAATTTTCACTTAGAAGATTTAGGATACAATTGGAACGCGGATGACACGGATTTTGCGGATTTACGCGGATTTTTATTAATTTTGCTTGGGTTTTGAGCAAGATTACAAAAAAATCTCTGTAAATCCGCAAAATCCGTGTCATCTGTGCTTCAATTATATCACTTTTTCAAAGCAAGATTCATTGTTTAAATAAAAAAATATGAAATATTTAATTTTTAGCTTTTTATTCATTCCCCTTTTTTCTCCCTGCATTGCACAGACAAAGGAAGCAATCAAAGCGATGGATGAGCATTTAGATAGTGTTGATTCGATAGCCGAGTCGAAACCGCGTCTTGAAATCGGTGGCAGTTACGTTTCCCTTGTTTCCTTCAATGGGCGAACGGAAGGAATTGAACAATATGGTTTGTCGCCTACGGTGACGGCACATCTCGGAAAAGGCTGGTCTTTGGCGTATGAAGGCGCGATTTGGTCTGCGACGAGTCCGAAATATGCTTTTTCGAGCATTGGTTTAACCAAAACGTTTGAAGCAGGCGAATTTTTTGAAGGTTCGATTGGATACAGCCGTTGGTTGTTGCACAATAACACTGCGATTAAAAAAGGGGATTTTTCCAATAATATCGATTTAGATACGCATTGGAATTTAGGCGATTTTCAGCTAGGCAATACCGCAACGATTTTGTTTGGAACAGGTCGTGCCTTGTTTTTCGAGCCGACGATAAGTTATGAATGGTCGGGAAGATGGGGTAAAGAACGCCTTTTTAAATGGAATTTAAAACCCATGTTTACCGCAGATTATGGAAATGATGTGGCAACAAAATTAGGAGCTCGTGCTTTGGCGAGAAACACGAATAAAAAATCCGTGAAAATTTTGAATTATGATGCCGCTTTGGAAGGCAAATTGACTTATAAAGCAACCGATTGTGCTATTACTTATCATTACGATTTGCCGCAAAATACCATTGCGCCGAATCCTGTGAATCCTTTTTCTTATTGGGAAGTGAGCGTGATTCATTCTTTTGGATTTTAATATATGCAAAATTCAAGATGTGGGGTACGTTGGAATTCGGATTAAATCGGATTTTTTAGGATTCAATGCTTTGTACGGGACAAAAAAGGGGTAGAGCGAATTGGAACACGGAGGACACGGATTTTACGAATTGACGCGGATTTTTTGGGATGTTTCATTCCGTGCGAAAAGTAGGTTACAAATTGTGATACGAACGGATGTACGGATTTCACGGATTCACCGATTGGTACGGATTTTTTTTGGAATTCATGCTCGAAACCCAAGCAAAAAAACAAAAAAATCCGTACCAATCGGTGATATCCGTGAAA
>JBDKKX010000117.1:0-11778 GCA_039795795.1 Bacteroidota bacterium
CAAATTATATTTTTTAGCAACCGCCATAATCGCTTCCATATCCGCACTTTGACCAAACAAATGAACAGGTACAATCGCTTTTGTACGCGGCGTAATCACTTTTTCAATCGTTTCCGCCGTAATATTGAACGTTTTTGAATCCACATCCACCATGACAGGCGTTAATTTCAACAACGCAATCACCTCAGCCGTCGCTACATACGTAAACGCAGGCACAATCACCTCATCCCCCTGTTGTAAATCCAATGCCATCATCGCGATTTGAAGCGCGTCCGTACCATTTGCACACGGAATGACATGTTTTACACCCAAAAATTGCTCTAAATTTTGTTGAAAACGCTTCACTTCTGGACCATTGATATAAGCAGTAGATGCTATACAATCTAAAACCGCTTTATTCAACTCGGTTTTAAGGTTCAAATATTGACTTTTTAAGTCCACCATTTGAAGCGGCATCGTGATTTTAGTAGAAGTTTTCAAATAGAAAATTTAAATATAAGGCTTCGCCGTTCATGTGTCGCGGACAACATGTGCTTAACAAAAACGACAAAAATAATATTTGTTTAAAAAAAACATTTAAATAAGGCTTCGCCGTTCATGTGTCGCAGACAACATGTTGGCAAGATTTTAAAACTATGAGTAATCAATATACAATTGATTTTCAATACATTATCCATTTTAAGCGGGTTGAACCGCCATTTTTTTCAAAAACTGAGTATCAATATTCATCTGCAAAACATAACCCGAATTATCAATTTCCACCAAAACTCGGTCTTTACCTTGCACTTTCACCAACCGACCGCGCATGCCCATCAAACCACCCGCAATCACTTCCACCTCATCGCCCGCAATATAAGCATCCGCCTTTTCATGTGCCACCAAGTCAATATCCTCTTCCAGCAACAATCTCCGAATCCAATCTATCTGCTGTTCTGGAATACACAATAAATTTTTACCAAATTTTAAAAACGTGCCGACATATTCCGTTTCCAGCACTTTAATATATTCAGATGCAACAATTTTTACAAATATAAAAGACGGAATAAGTGGCATTTCTGTTTCGCGCCGTTTTTTGCTCCAGACTCGAACCACCTGTTTCAAAGGCAAATAGCAATGAATTTGTTTGAGTTCCAACATTTTCAAAACCATTTTTTCGCTTTTAAACTTCAAACGAACGGCAAACCAACGCGGTGTCGTTGTATGCAACTGATTATTGAAAGTAATTTCAGACTTAGTGTGCACTTTAGTCATGATGATAATTGCTTTTAAGGCGTTTTTTTCGCTTTGTTTGAACTTGTTTCTCGCTCCCAAATCAGAAAAGGTTCCGCAGCATATAAATTCCAATCTGCACTCTCCAATTCCGCGCTTGTTAAGACAATATATCTAATTTTTCTATGAATTAAAAGCTCCGCTTTTTCAACCAGGTTTAATAGGAAAAATTTATCTATATCTCCCACAAAAATCAAATCAATAATCTTACTATCCAACCCTTTTGCAAAATCACCCACTAAGTAAACTTTCTCCACAAGTCCCAACCCAACAATTACTTTTTCAATGATTTGGTCAATCCCCACATGTTTCAACAAAATATTATGTATTTCTACAAACAAAGGGTGTTTCACATTTGCCCGAAACATTTTCCGATTCCCCTCTACGAAAGAGGACAACATCCCAGCTTTTTCTAAACGATTGACTTCCAAGCGAATAGCGTTTGTCGATTCACCAAATTCACCTTCCAATCCGCGCAAATAAGACTTGGTATTTGCATTTAGAAAAAACTTCAACAGCAATTTTACTCTCGTTTTCGACGATATTAGGGTGTCAAGCATACTCTCTAAATTGAGTAGCAAAGTTACTCACATTTTTTTAATTCGCATAATAAATTTACAACTATTTTCAAATTTTTATTTTTCATAATTGTAATTTACAAATATATTATATGTTAGAACGTCATTTTGTCCCGAATTGTTTCACGAAATGAAAGAACAATTTCAATCTTGCGTGACAAGGAAATGAGTATTTTTTCTACTCAATTGCATTTTTTTATACATCATAATTTAAAGAAGGTGCTAACCATCTTTCCGCCTCTTCAATCCCCATATTTTTTCGTTGCGCATAATCCTCCACTTGGTCTTTGGCAATCTGCCCTAAACCAAAATATTTCGATTGCGGATGCGAAAAATAAAATCCACTGACCGCCGCCGCAGGATACATCGCAAAACTTTCGGTTAAAAAAATACCTGCATTTTTTTCGGCATCCAATAATTCAAACAATGTCTTTTTTTCAGTATGCTCTGGACAGGCGGGATACCCTGGCGCAGGACGAATGCCTGAATAGGCTTCTTCGATAAGGGATTGATTATCCAGGGATTCGTTCGGTTGATATGCCCAAAATTCTTTGCGAACGCGCTCGTGCATCCGTTCTGCAAATGCTTCCGCAAGGCGGTCTGCCAACGCTTTCATCATAATTGCGTTGTAATCATCGCCCGCCACTTCATACATTTTAACCCATTTTTCAATACCAATCCCTGCGGTGGTCGCAAACGCACCGATATAATCTTTCTTTTTGAACGTTTTAGGCAGGATGTAATCCGAAAGGCAATAATTATATTGACCCGGTGCTTTTTGATTTTGCTGCCGAAGATTGTGCAAAATCGTCATCGGTTTGCTATGCCGCGTCGTTTTATAAACTTCAATATCGTCTTCGACCGAGTTGCAAGGAAAAAATCCAATCACCGCCCGCGCCGATAAGCGTTTTTCATCTATGATTAGTTTTAACAATTCTTGCGCATCATCAAACAATTTTTTCGCTTCAACCCCCACAATTGAATCTTCAAAAATAGACGGGTACTTGCCAAACAATTGCCATGATTGGAAAAAAGGAGTCCAATCAATGTAACGACTCAATTCCGCAAGGTCATAATTGTCAAACGTTTTTAAACCTAAAAACTTGGGTTTCAATATTTTATGATTCGCCCAATCTAAAACCGTTTTATTCGCCCGCGCTTGTTTAAGGCTTAAATATTTTTTAGAAGATTTGCGATTGCCTCGCAAAACACGCACTTGTTCGTATTCCGCTTTGAGTTTTTCCGCAAAATCGGTTTTAACTTTTTCATCCTGACTCAATAAGGCACTCGCAACCGCAACCGACCGAGACGCATCCAAAACATGAACCGTTACCCCTTTATGATATTGTGGTTCGATTTTGACTGCCGTATGCGTTTTAGAAGTCGTCGCGCCCCCTATCATCAATGGAATTTGAATATTTTGACGCTCCATTTCCTTCGCCACATACACCATTTCATCCAAACTCGGCGTTATCAAACCACTCAACCCAATAATATCGACATTTTGTTCCCGCGCCACTTTCAAAATCCGTTCCGTCGGCACCATCACGCCCAAATCAATAATATCATAATTATTACAACCTAACACGACTCCTACGATATTTTTGCCAATATCATGCACATCGCCTTTCACAGTTGCCATCAAAATCTTTCCTTTTGAAGTAATTGTCCCGCCACCTTTGAGTTTTTCAGCCTCAATAAACGGTGTCAAATACGCCACCGCTTTTTTCATAACTCGCGCAGACTTAACGACTTGTGGCAAAAACATCTTGCCCGAACCGAATAAATCGCCCACCACATTCATCCCATTCATCAACGGTCCCTCAATAATCGTCAACGGCACAGGATATTTTTGCCGCGCCAATTCCACATCTTCATCAATATAATCCGTGATGCCGCGCACCAAAGCATAAGTCAACCGTTCTTCCAACGTCAATTCACGCCAAACCAAGTCTTTTTGAACCGCTTTTCCACCGCCTTTGACCCGTTCTGCATAATTTGTCAAGGCTTCTGTCGCGCCCGCATGTTTATTAAACAAAACGTCTTCCACTAAACCCAACAATTCTTTTGGAATATCGTCATAAACCTCAATCATTCCCGCATTCACAATCCCCATATCCATCCCCGCCTTCGTCGCATGATACAAAAAAGCAGAGTGCATCGCTTCCCGAACCGAGTTATTGCCCCGAAACGCAAACGAAATATTGCTCACGCCCCCCGAAATCTTCGCGCCTGGACACCTTTTTTTAATTTCCCGCGTCGCTTCTATGAAATAAATCGCATATTCATTGTGTTCTTCTATACCTGTTGCCACCGCAAATATATTCGGGTCAAAAATAATATCCGCAGGTTTAAAACCCACTTTTTGAACCAAAACATTATACGCACGTTCACAAATCTCCACTTTTCGCTGCATCGTATCGGCTTGCCCTTGCTCGTCAAAAGCCATCACCACCGCCGCCGCACCATACCGACGAATCAATTTCGCTTGTTGAATAAACTTCTCCTCCCCTTCCTTCATCGAAATCGAATTCACAATACATTTCCCTTGCACACATTTCAACCCCGCTTCTATCACCTCGAACTTCGACGAATCTATCATAATCGGCAATTTCGCAATTTCAGGTTCACTCATCACCAAATGTAAAAACCGAACCATCGCCTTTTCCGAATCCAACAAACCCTCATCCATATTAATGTCAATGACTTGCGCGCCACCTTCGACTTGCTGTTGCGCAACCCGCAAAGCTTCCCCAAAATCACCCGACTTTATATATCGTGCAAATTGACGGCTGCCCGTCACATTCGTTCTTTCTCCAATATTTACAAAATTGCTTTCTGGACGAATAATCAACGGTTCAAGCCCACTTAACATCGTATATTCAGAGGATTCAGCCACTTTTCGCGGAACAATATTTGTCACCGCTTGCGCAATTGCCCGAATATGCTCCGGAGTCGTGCCGCAACAACCGCCTACAATATTCACTAAACCACTTTTTGCAAACTCCTCTATATAAACTTTCATCGCTTCAGGCGACTGGTCGTATTCTCCAAACTCATTCGGCAAACCCGCATTCGGATACGCGCTGACCAAACAATCCGCAATTCTACTCAACGTCTCAATATGCGGACGCATCTCCAACGCACCCAAAGCACAGTTTAAACCAATGCTAAACAACTCAATATGATTGATAGAAATCCAAAATGCTTCCGCCGTTTGTCCCGAAAGCGTCCGTCCACTCGCATCCGTAATCGTGCCTGACACCATAATCGGCAATCTTGCCTGCGTCGGATGGTCTTCAAAATATTTATCAATAGCAAATAAAGCCGCTTTTGCATTCAACGTATCAAAAATCGTCTCCACCAACAAAATTTGCGCGCCGCCATCCACTAAACCCGTCACTTGTTCATAATACGCCTCCATCAACTCGTCGAACGACACAGCGCGATAACCCGGGTCATTGACATCGGGAGAAAGAGAAGCCGTTCTATTCGTGGGACCTAACGCACCGGCAACAAAACGCGGTTTAGCAGGATTTAGAAGGGTAAATTCATCGGCAACTTGTCGAGCAATTTGAGCGGAGTGAAAGTTCATATTATAAACTTCCGATTGCATTTCATAATCCGCTTGGGCAATCCGCGTCGCACTAAACGTATTCGTTTCAAGAATATCCGCGCCCGCCTCTAAATAAGCCCGATGCACCGCCGCGACAACCGCAGGTTGCGTTATCGAAAGCACTTCATTATTTCCTTGAATATCACGGTGAAAATCTGCAAAACGCTCCCCTCGAAATTCTTTTTCCGAAAGTTTATATTGTTGGAGCATACTTCCCATAGCCCCATCAATAACGAGTATGCGCTGTTTGGCAATCGAGTGGATATCGTGCATATTGGCTTTGCAAGTGATTTAGTAATTCGACAATTTTTGGGTGTACAAATCAAGGATTCCTTTAATTA
Source organism: Bacteroidota bacterium (assembly GCA_039795795.1). Taxonomy (GTDB): domain Bacteria; phylum Bacteroidota; class Bacteroidia; order Chitinophagales; family Saprospiraceae; genus JAAFJT01. The sequence continues at coordinate 5,805 of JBDKKX010000117.1, forward strand.
GAGGAATCATTGACTCGGGACGCAAAGGTAATATCATTTTTGAAAATATCTATATTATTTTTGTTAAAATTGATACCTCTTTCTATGTATTTTTCATAATCAATTTGTTTTCTGGAAAAAAACAGAATATTAACCGCCCTAAAAAACCTTTATCTATCAAAAACCGCCTTTCATATAAATTTATCGCTCATTTAAAGGCATTCCGCTTAATATTGTCTATGAAATAAAAGGGATAACTGAATGGTATGGTTTTAGATAAGTTCTGCTTTTTTAAAACATTGATTACTAATGATTTAAAAATAATATATAAAATTAATTTTTTATTGAATTAAAACAAATCGTTCTTCACGAAAATCATTCCATTCTGTTAAAATATTCTAAATAATTTGCAAATGTTAAAAAAAATATTCTTTTCTTCTTGTATTAGTATTGCGTTATCAAGCAATGGGTTGAGTCAAGAAGTTTGGACATTGGAACGGTGCATCACGCAGGCGCAAGCCAATAATCGAACCATCAAGCAAGCGCAGTTGGGCATTGCGAATGCAAAAATTAATTTGCAACAAAACGAATTCAATCGTTATCCGTCTCTTTCGGCGGGTAGTAATTTGGGGTTTAATTTTGGACGCAGCATCAATCCTTCGACTTATCAGTTTGAAACGACGGGTTCGACTTATAATGGTTGGTCGCTTTCCGCAAATGCCATTTTATATGCTGGCGATAGGATTCAGCAACAAATTCGACAATCCAGGGTGGATTTGCAGGCGGCAAACGAGGATGCTGCATCCGTAGCAAATACGATATCGCTCTCTATTGCGCAAGCGTATTTACAAATTTTGTTATTTGAAGAACAATTGGAAAATGCGAAGAAACGGTTACAACAGTCTCAAAATCAATTAGTTAATACGGAACGGCAAGTTCAAGCGGGGGCTTTGGCGGCGAATGCGCGGTTTGAAATTGAAGCGACGATTGCGGGAAATGAACAAACGGTTGTTTCAGCGCAAAATAATTTGGAAATTGGATACCTTAATTTAAAACAATTGATTGAATTGAGTCCTGATTATGAGTTGAAAATCGAAAAACCGCAATTGGATGTCGATAAAGAGGCGAATCCAGACCTTTTTATCTTGAAAACGGTGTATAATGAGGCACTTTTAACGCAGCCGAACCTTCGTGCCAATGATTTGCGGATTAAAAGTGCGGAAATGGGGGTGAAATTGGCAAAAGCGGGTTATTTGCCCACTTTGAGTATTGGGGGTTCGTTGAATTCTAACTATTCGAGTACGATTTTAGATTACACGCAGGGTACGCTTGTTTCTTTTGATGCGACGCAGCAAATTAAGGTGAATGGAGTGCCTGCAACGATTACGACGACGCAAACGCGCTTGGTGGATAATCCGAAAGTGGGTTATTTTAAACAAATGGGTAATAATTTTGGTCGCGGACTGACTTTGAATTTAAGTATTCCTATCTTTGACCAATATCGCACGAAATTTAATGTCGAACGCGCTCAATTGAATATTCAAAGTCGTCAATTGGAACAGGATAAGGCGCAACATCAGTTGAAAAGCGATGTGCAAACGGCGATTGCGAATGCAAAAGCAGCGAAAAAATCGTTCCAAGCGACGAGCAAAACCCATGAAGCGCGTAAAACGGCTTATGAAAATACGGAAAAGCGGTTTCAAATTGGGGGCGTGAGTAGTTTTGAATATGCGCAAGCGAAAATTAATTTGGATACGGCGGAAAGGGATAAGACTTTAGCGAAATATGAATATATTTTTAAGATGAAGATTGTAGAATTTTATGAAGGAAAAAAATTAAGTTTAAAATAGTTTTTTTAACACATAGGTACATAGGACACATAGTTTTTTTTAACACATAGGTACATAGGACACATAGTTTTTTTTAACACATAGGTACATAGGACACATAAGTGTCAAATACTATGTGTCCTATGTACCTATGTGTTAAAAAACTATGTGTCCTATGTACCTATGTGTTAAAAAAACTATGTGTCCTATGTACCTATGTGTTAAAAAAAAAAATTCAAAAATAACGATGGCAACTGTGTCGAAAAAAAAGTCAAACAAAAAATTATATTGGATTTTGGGCAGTACACTGACCGTTTTGCTCGTAATTGCAGCAATTAAAGGGCGCGGCGAGAAAAAAGGCGAAAAAATTTATGCCGAAAAAGCCCAAAAACGCACCATTGTGCAATTAGTCTCTGCAAGTGGGCGCATTTTCCCCGAAAAAGAAATTAAAATTAGTTCTGATGTATCAGGTCAAATCGTCGAATTGACGGTTAAAGAAGGCGATTCTGTCAAAGCAGGACAATTGTTAGCGCGGGTAAATCCTGAAATTTATCAAAATCAGATTGAACGCGGAGAAGCCTCTGTCAATGCTTCTCGCGCTCAACAGGCTACTGCCCAAGCTCAAATTGAAAACATTAAAGCGCGGCAAGGTACCACCCAAGCGCAACGCGAACAAATTGAGGCTCAATTAGTTAATACGCGGAATGCTTTCAAACGCAATGAAAAATTGCATGCCGAAGGCGTTGTTTCTGATGCGGATTTTGAACAAACGCAATCGCAATTGCGGCAGCAAGAGGCGAATTTGAAACAAATTGATGCGACTTTATCGGCTTCCATGTCTGAAATAAAGTCTTCGGAACAAAATGAAAAAGCGGCGGAATATAATGTGAAAGGTTCTGAAGCCTCTTTGAAAGAATTGAGAACGGCTTTGAATAAAACGTCGATTTACGCGCCTGCGAATGGCATCGTTTCCAAATTAAATGTTGAAAAAGGAGAAAGAGTCGTGGGGACAGCGCAAATGTCGGGTACGGAAATGATGCGTTTGGCGAATATGAATTCGATGGAAGTGCAGGTGAATATCAGTGAAAATGATATTTTGCGGGTGAACGTTGGCAATGAAGTCGAAATTGATGTGGCAGCGTATCAAGGTAGAAAGTTTAAAGGGCGTGTCACGGAAATCGCAAATACGGCTGCAAATGCAACGACGGCATCAGGTCAATTGAATTTGACGACAGACCAAGTAACGAATTTTGTAGTTAAAATTCGCATTGATGCCACATCTTATTCGGATTTAATGCAAAATGGCAAATCTCCATTTCGCCCAGGCATGTCGGCGGATGTGAATATTCGTACCAATACGGTTGAAAATGCGTTGAGTATTCCGATACAGGCGGTCACAACGCGGGATGAAAAAGCAGCAGACGCGGTTAAAAAACCAGAAAAAGAAGGCGAAGCGGCGAAAATAAGCAACATTCCAATTCAAACCGTCGTCTTTGTGTGCAGCGCGGATACAGTGAAACAAATGGAGGTCAAAACGGGGATTCAAGACAATGATTTCATCCAAATTACGACGGGTTTGAAGGAAGGAGATGAAGTTGTTGCAGAACCTTACAATGCAATTGCCCGAAAATTAAAAACTGGTATGAAAGTTGAAAAAACAGATAAGAAGTCGCTTTACAAAAATAATAAAAAACCGTTTGAATCCTAATTCGATTCAAACGATTCCAAGATATTCTTCATATTGTCAAAACTAGTGAGTAATTTTGAGTCCTTGCAAGCAACAATCTTGCAAGGTTTTTTTTTGTAATGATGAATTCAAGTTGTGTGGTACGTTGGAATTCGGATTAAATCGGATTTTTTTAGGATTAAATGGGATTGATTTTTAAGATTTTTAGGATTTGTAGTATTTTAATAGGGTAAGTCATTAGACAAAATTAAACGTACAACTTGACGCAAGTTTGCAACTTGCGTCAAGTTATAACTATTTGATAATCAATATTTTAAATCATTTTAGTTCATATCATTTTAAGTTGTCCAAGCACTTAAATCCTAAAAATCCTAAAAAATCAATCCTATTTAATCCCAAAAAAATCCCATTTAATCCAAATTCCAACGTACCACACAACTTGAATTCATCATTCATTTAAATATTTTTCTAAACAAAGTATCTACACCGCGCTCAATTTGCGAAAAAACATTATCAGCCTTATAAATGCGTTGCATATCAGCAATAATTTCGGCTCTATCCTTCTGAGTCGGAAAATATTGGTCTCGGTAAGACAAAATTACATCTAATGCTTCAGAATCCGAGCATTTTTTAAAACTTTTTTTCACATTTTCATATTGCTCTTTCGACAAAGTCGGAATAATTTGGTCTTCCTCCTCTGGCGTAATTTGGCTGTCTGCATTTGCCGCATACAACATCACGAAAGCGTGAAATTCTTCATACGACCAATTGTTTTCTGCTTTTTTTATCATTTTTATATTGTTTTTGTTGATTTTTTATAGTTCAATTTTTGCCACGAATTTGCACGAATTTTCGCTCATAATTCGTGCAAATTCGTGTAATTCGTGGCGGACCATTATCTAAAATTTAATTTTCGAGTCAAATCGCCTTCTTTCAAAAAATTGGACGCAGCATCGCTCAATTTGTAACCGCGCCGAATCGTCTGATGGCGCGCCGTCAATAATCCATACGCGCCATTTGAAAAATTGGAATACGTTGGCAACTCCTGTGATGCCGTTATACCCGTATTCGCCAACGCAATATTTTGAAAATCAAGGAGTTCGGCACCACCTGCATTCAATGCTATATCAAAATCTTTAAAATAACGCGCTCCTGAAATCACAGGCAAAACGTCCGACATATAACGAAACATATCCATACCAGCCCGTTCTGGATACATCGCAATCGAAGGTTGACCCCCATTTGAAGTACGCAAAAGGCGTGTTTTGTAATCCCAAACCAACGTTTTTGCTACTCGATTTCCATTCAATTCGATTTCGTCATAGTTCAGATGCACTCGAATATCATAAAATTTAGCCGCCGTTTCGCCCGAACGCAACCCAATTATCAACGTCGATTGAGCCGATATCGGCACATAAGGCGCGTCAAAATTAGGAAATCCATCCAATATTTCATAAGAACCGATAAATTGTGTCGTCGCTTGCGTCAATATTTTTTCCGCTTGGCGCACTTCCAAACGCACTTTCATATCCGCTTTCGGATTCAAAACGGTATGTTTGATTTTGTACAAATAATTGGGCGCAGTGACGAATAAACCATCTTTGCGCGGATAACCTTCTTTATTGCCATCCACTTTTTGCAATACGAAGGATTCCCCTGTTGCCACTTTCACGATTTTGACCACAACATCTTTATAAAAAAGCGCATTTGTATCTTTCGCTAACTCAATCCCTGATTTTTTTGCGTCCGCAAAAGCGCGCTCTACCCGAATATACGTTGCCGTATCGCTCAAATTTAACATCCCATATATGACAGGAATTTCTTTTGGCGTGTCGATTAAATCAAATTCGTTGGAGCAGCCCCAGAAAGCACTGACTACCATTAAAATAAATAAGCTGTTTTTTAAAATACACATTTATTGGTTTTGTTTGTAAGCATTTATTGGAAAATCGTTGGAATTAGGATTAAATGGGATTTTTTTGGGATTAAATAAGATTGATTTTTTGAATTCACAGGATTTTTTAGTATTTCAATCCTTAGTACGGGACAAAAAAGGTGTAGAGCGAATGGAAACACGGATGACACGGATTTTACGAATTTACACGGATTTTTTTGTATTTTAGGCTTAAAATCCAACTTAAATTCCCCAAAAATCCGTGTAAATCCGTAAAATCCGTGTCATCCGTGTTTCCATTTGCTCTACACCTTTTTTGTCCCGTACTAAGATTTCAATCCTATAAATCCAAAAAATCAATCTTATTTAATCCCAAAAAAATCCCATTTAATCCTAATTCCAACGTACCACCATTCAATTCACAAGGGCAAAGATAAGCAAATTTACAAAATAAAAAGAAAAGGGAAGCCACAAAGCCTCCCTTTTCTTTTTCCTTTCCACCTTTCACGCACCCTTCCATCAATTAAATATCCTTTTCCAAAACGATTTTTTCTTCTTTTTCGGATACGAAACAGCATCATGTTC
>JBDKKX010000118.1:0-11765 GCA_039795795.1 Bacteroidota bacterium
GATTAAGCCGAGTGAGCAAGGGGCTGCGATTGCGTCCTTATATAATGAAGTAGCGGCTTTGGCGGGCGGTGTTGCGGTGGCGGCTCCTGCGTTGAATGCGAAAGCGGCAAAAGCGTTGAAAAAAGTGGCGGGTGAATTGGTTGCTGCTAAAGGTAAATCATTGATTGTCAGTGGTTCTAATAATATTGGAGAACAAGTTTTGGTCAATGCGACGAATAATTTGTTGGGTAATTATGGTGCGACGATTGATTTTGCGGAGGCTTCTTTGCAACGTCAAGGTGATGAGGCGAATGCGCAAGCCTTGTTAGCGGAAATGAGTGGGGTGAATGTGGTATTCGTGATGGGTGCAAATCCTGTTTTTGAATTGCCGAATGGGGATAAATTTGCAGAAGCGTTGAAAAAAGTGGATTTGACGGTTTCGTTTAATCCGATGATGGATGAAACGACGGCGGTTTGTAAGTTTGCCGCGCCTGCGAATCATGGTTTGGAATCTTGGGGCGATGCGCAACCGAAACGCGGTCATTATAGTTTGATTCAGCCGACGATTCAACCGTTGTTTAATACGCGTCAAAGTGAACAATCTTTGTTGACTTGGGCGGGTTCGGTGCCTGCGACGGAACAACCGATGTATGATTATTTGCGGGCGACTTGGCAAGCGGATATGTTCTCAAAACAAAAGAATTACGCGACTTTTAATGCTTTTTGGGATGCGACCTTACATAATGGTGTGTTTCAAGTGGCGCAAAATGGGGTAAAACCGACGTTTAAAGGAGATACGGCGGGTGCTGCGGCGACAGTGACGCAACCTGTGAAAGCGGATGTGGAGATTACGTTTTACGAAACGGTGAATATTGGGAATGGTCAATATGCAAACAATCCTTGGTTGCAAGAGATGCCTGACCCTGTGACGCGGACGGTTTGGGGCAATGTGTTGAGTGTGCCTGTAAAATGGGATGGCATCAATGATTTCAATGGTTTTAAAGATTTGAAAGATGGCGATAAAGTAGAAATTGAAGTCGGTGGTAAGAAATTGAAATGTACGGTCGTGCGTCAGTTTGGTCAACCTGAAGGAACGGTTGCAATTGCAGTGGGTTATGGTCGCACACAAGGCGGCTATTGCGGGACGGGCGTTGGAACGAATGTTCAAGGCGCGTTGCCGTTGACGAAGGATGGACGGACTCAATATTTTTCTACGGCGAAAGTTTCGGGTAAAACGGGTACAGATGCTTCTTTTGCGTCGGTGCAATATCACCACACGTTGGGGATAACGGGCATGGGCAAAGAGGAGAAAGCGATTATCAACGTGGATGAAAAAGCATTGGGTTACAAAGGTTTTCAAGGTTCTTTGACGGCTCGGACGGTGATTCGCCGCACGAATTTGAAAGATGTGAAGAAATTTGCTGCCGAATTGCAGACGGAACGCGCTCATCATCAAAAATTGAATAGTTATACTTTGTATCGCGGTCACATGGATAAATATACTTCGGGTCATCACTGGGGTATGAACATTGATTTGAATGCGTGTACGGGTTGTGGGGCGTGTACGGTGGCGTGTATGTCGGAGAATAATGTGCCTGTGGTTGGGAAAGATGAGGTTGCTCGTCACCACGAGATGGCTTGGTTGCGGATTGACCGTTATTATTATGGAGATGTTGAGAATCCAAATGTGGTTTATCAGCCGATGATGTGCCAACATTGTGATAACGCGCCTTGTGAAAACGTTTGTCCTGTGAATGCGACCAGTCATAGCAGCGAAGGTTTAAATCAAATGACATATAATCGTTGTATTGGAACGCGGTATTGTGCGAACAACTGTCCGTATAAAGTGCGTCGTTTCAACTGGCAAGATTACACGACGGCAGATATTTTTCCTTGGAATGAGCGTGATTTGCGTGGAAAAACCTTAGGTTTCAGAACGGAAATGCCTTATGGTGCGGATAACTTGACGCGGATGGTGTTAAATCCAGACGTAACAGTGCGTACACGCGGTGTGATTGAAAAATGTAGTTTGTGTGTACAACGGATTCAAGAAGGCAAATTGACAGCGAAGAAAGAATCGCGTCCATTGAGAGATAGTGATGTTAAAACGGCATGTCAAACGGCATGTCCGACGGGTGCCATCGTATTTGGGGATAAAAATAATCCAGAATCGCAAGTCTCTAAGTTGAACAAGGCTGATATGAATTTCATCGTATTGGAGGAAATCAACGTGAAATCGAATATGACCTATTCGGTGAAGGTGACGAACCGTGACGAAAAATTAGAAGCATAAATCAAGTAAGGAATGATGAATGATAAATTATGAATGATGAATAATTTGTATAATTCATCATTTATCATTCATAATTCATCATTCCTTATTATTTAAAAAAATAATTTTAATATGAGTGCAAGAGTTTCTCCATTAAGAGAGCCGTTGATTCTCGGTAATAAAAATTATCATCAAATCACGGAAGATATTTGCGCCCCGACGGAACGCGCTCCGAGCAGACAATGGATTATCGGATTTGCAATCGCAGTGGCGGGTTTAGGTTTATACTTGTTCAGTGTGATATGGACGGTTTGGAATGGCATCGGCTCCTGGAACTTGAATAGAACGATTGGTTGGGGCTGGGACATCACGAATTTCGTTTGGTGGGTCGGTATTGGTCACGCAGGGACGTTGATTTCCGCGATTTTGTTGTTATTCCGTCAGAAATGGCGGACGGGGGTAAACCGTGCAGCAGAAGCGATGACGATTTTCGCCGTGATTTGCGCGGGACAATTCCCGATAATCCACATGGGACGGGTATGGATGGCAATTTTCATCTTCCCGTATCCGAATACACGCGGTCCGTTGTGGCCGAACTTTAACTCGCCCTTATTTTGGGACGTATTTGCGATTTCGACTTATTTTACAGTATCGTTGTTATTCTGGTACACAGGTTTGGTACCCGATTTCGCAACAGTGCGCGATAGAGCAACAGGTTGGAGAAGAAAATTATATGACAATTTAGCATTTGGCTGGACGGGTTCTGCAAAACATTGGCAACGTTGGGAAGCGTTATCCTTAGTTTTGGCAGGGATTTCAACGCCCTTGGTACTTTCTGTACACACGATTGTAAGTTTTGACTTCGCCACTTCAGTCATTCCGGGTTGGCATACGACGATTTTCCCGCCTTACTTCGTTGCGGGCGCGATTTTTTCAGGGTTTGCGATGGTTCAAACGTTGATGTTAGTCGTGCGTAAATTGTTCAAATTGGAAGATTACATTACGCATCAACACATCGAATCCATGAATAAAGTCATTGTTTTGACGGGAACGATTGTCGGGGTTGCGTATTTGACGGAATTATTTATTGCATGGTATTCAGGATACATTTACGAACAATTTGCCTTTTACAACCGCGCAATGGGTATTTATTGGTGGTCGTATTTCGGAATGATGTTATGTAATGTGTTATCGCCACAAATTTTCTGGGTTAAAAAATATCGCCGCGACTTATGGGTGACGTTTTTCATGTCCATTTTCATCAATATCGGGATGTGGTTTGAACGTTTTGTCATCATCGCAACAACGTTGGCGCGGGATTATTTACCTTCTTCTTGGTCGTATTATTCACCAACTTGGGTTGAAATGGGCTTATTTATCGGTTCATTAGGCTTATTTTTCACCTGCTTTTTGATATTTGCACGGATTGCACCTGTTGTAGCGATTGCGGAGGTCAAAAGTATTTTGAAACAAATGGGCGACCAATACACAGGTGTAAATGCTTTAAACAAAAAGCATGATGACCATGATTTGCATACCGAAGATGCTCACGGACATCATTAAATCGTAGAGATTTATCATTAAAAAACGTTCATTATCAACGATTAAAAAATATGAAAGTTTATAATAAAGAAATTTTATACGGCTTATATGATGACGAAGTACCTTTGTTGAAAGCCGTAAGCAGTGCGCAAAAATCGCATTTAGATATATGGGACGTATTTTCACCGTTTCCCGTACACGGGCTTGACCCGATTTTGGGATTGGAAGAATCGCGTTTACACCAAGCTGGTTTCATTTTCGGGATGACGGGAACGGCAACTGCACTTGGATTTATGAGTTGGGCATTTTTGAAAGATTGGCCCATCATTTTTGGTAATAAACCCTATTGGCCTTTGCCCTCGTTTATACCCGTTACCTTCGAGTTGACCGTATTATTTGCGTCTATCGGGATGGTTGTAACGTTTTACACGATTTGCGGCATGGGACCAGGCGTTAAAAATCCGACGTTGCACGACCGTATTACAGATGATAAATTTTGTATAGCTTTCGACGTAAGTGGCGCGAGTGCTGCGGAAGTTGAAAAATATCAAGCATTTTTCGCTAAAACGGGCGCATCCGAAGTGACTACAAAGCGAATTTAAGGATGAATGATAAATGGTGAATGATGAATGATAAATGATGAATGATAAATGATGAATGATAAATTTTATAATTAACTGTAAACCATTTGTTTGTGAAATTTATAATTCATCATTCATAATTCATAATTCATAATTCATCATTCATAATTCATCATTTATCATTCATAATTCATAATTCTTTCAAAAGAAGATTTTAATAAAATGAAGAAGATATTTTTATATGGCATATTGGCGACGACGATAGGATTTTCATTCGAGGCATGTTCGCCTGCGCATGGGAACCATCCTGGTCACGAATATATGCCAGATATGGGTCACTCGGTTGCGCAAGAGGCGAATATTTACAATGGTTATTCGCTCAATACTTGGGATAAGCAAAGTGTCAAGTCTTTGAAAGAGCTTTCTCAACCGCGCAATATAGTGAAAGGTTCGATTCCACGCGGTTCTGTGGGCATGGCTGCGACGGGCAATGCTGCGGAAATGATGGCAATGTTGACAGGCGCGGGCAACAGCGTTGCAACAACTATCAATGGAAATGTACCTTATTATTATGGAGACGACGAGGCAGAACGCACGCGGGCAACCAAAGAAATGGTTGGAAATCCATTCCCGATTACTAAAAAAGGTTTGGAAGAAGGCAAAGAATTGTTTCGGATTTATTGCGGGATTTGTCACGGTGAAAAAGGCGGTGGGGACGGTTATCTTGCAAACGGTCCCGATTCAAAATATTTGGCTCAACCTGCAAATCTCTTGTTAGACACCTTTGCAAATGGCAATAATGGTCGGCTTTATCATGCGATTATGTATGGTAAAAACGTAATGGGTTCTTACGCAGATAAGTTGAGTTATGAAGAACGTTGGAAAGTGATTCATTACATCCGTGCAAGTCAAGCGGCTGCTAAAGGATTGGTTTACAACGATAAACAAAATACATTTAAACCTTTGTTTGGTACGCCAGATTCGGTTTATAAGGCAACTTTGGCGGGAAAAGGCGTTGCTCCGAAAGCAGTTACTGCTCCTGCTGCATCTGCACCGACAACTAAACCCGTATCAAAAGGTCATTAAAAGTATTTCGGTTTCCTGCGGAATGACAAAAAAACTTGTCCTTCCGTAGGAAACTGATTCTTACGGAAGGACAAGTTTTTTTTTGTCATTCCGTAGGAAACCGAAATTCAATTATAACTCTAAAATCGTAAGATATTATGCGTCATAATCAGTTCACCTTTGAAGCGAAGCAGAAAAATGTGTTTATCGGGATGATGGTGATAGGCTTAATCAGCTTAATATTCTCTTATCTTGACAATACTGTACCGAATCATACTCGTTTCTGGACAAATTTTTTGCATAACGCTGCATTTTTTACAGGTATCGGTTTTGCTGCGACGTTTTTGATTGCAGCTAAAATCACGGCTTATTCTGGATGGCACACTGTTTTTAAAAGACTTTGGGAAGCCTATTCTTTATTTCTTTTAGTAGGATTGTGCTTAATGGGCGTTGTTTTAGTGGGCGTTTGGGGGAATCTCCACCATTTGTACCACTGGGCAGATGCTAAAACCGTCGCAAGCGACGAGATTTTAAAAGGAAAATCTTCGTTTTTGAACAAATATTGGTACACTTTGGCAACTTTTGGTTTTGTCGGCGTATGGTACTTCTTTGCTCAAAAATTTAGAAAACTTTCTATCGAACAAGATAGTGCTTCTTATGATACCGCTTATCCGATTTATATCAAAGCGAAAAAATGGGGTGCAGGTTTTTTGCCGATTGCAGGTTTCACGAGTGTTGCCGTGATTTGGCAATGGTTGATGTCTTTGGATGCACATTGGTATAGTACGATGTACGGTTGGTACACGATAGCGAGTTGGGTCGTGAGCATGATTGCGATTACGATTTTAATGCTAATCTATTTAAAATCATTGGGTTATTATCCACAAGTGTCGAAAGAACACTTGCACGATTTGGGTAAATACTTATTTGCATTCAGTATTTTTTGGACGTACTTGTGGTTTTCACAATATATGTTAATTTGGTATGCGAATGTGGGGGAAGAAACGGTTTATTTCCGAATCCGCATGGGTGAATTTCCAATTTTGTTTTATGGCAATTTGGTTTTGAACTTCGTTTTACCCTTTTTGATTTTGATTCGCAACGATACAAAACGCAAAACAGGTTCATTAGGGTTCATTGCAGCGATAGTATTGTTTGGTCACTGGATTGATTTTTTCCAAATGGCGAAAATCGGACCTTACAAATCGGCTTTGGAACATCATGCAGCAGCAGGTCATGGCGCGAGTCACGGTGCGGCGACTGCGGATCCACACGCGGCAAAACCTGCGGATGCACATGCAGCGAAACCTGCGGACGCACATGCAGCACCTGCGCCTGCGGCACATGCGGATGCGCATGAAGGGCTTACAGAAGCGGCGCGTGCGGCGGAAGGACATGATGCACATGCAACGGTTGCTAAAAAAGACGTTTTAGAACCCGAAAATTATTTCCATTACGACCCCGATATGACTCCAGGCTTTGCATTTCCGGGCTTTTTAGAATTGGGCGTGATGTTAGGATTCGCAGGTTTGTTCTTATTCTTCGTCTTTGGACAATTGACCAAAGCGAGTTTAGTGCCGACCAATGATCCATATTTAGAAGAAACGTTACATCATCATGTATAAATCTTAATGATGAATGATGATGGATGAATGATGAATATTGTTTTATAAACAATTGATACACAATATATTGTAAATGAATATTCATCATTCATCATTTATCATTCATCATTATTTATTGTAAATCAATAAAATAAAAAAATAAAATGACCGGCTTAATTGCGATAGCAAGTGTAGTGCTGTTGGGCGTAGTGGCAGTACAAATCGGTAAAATTAGTGATATATTTGCCAAGATTCGCGGAGAAGAGGCTTCTCAACACGAGAGTAACCTATTCAACGGGCGTTTAGGGCTGGTTTTCGTGGTTGCCTTTTTGGTATTCTGTGTGGCTTCTGCATGGTATTACAAAAATGACATGTTGGGTTACGGTCCGCATGTATCTGCGTCAGAACATGGCGGTTGGTTGGATTGGTTATTCAATTTGACTTTATTCTTCACGGGTATCGTTTTCGTGTTGACGCACCTTGCTTTATTTTGGTTCGCCTACAAATATCGCGGTGAAAAAGGCAGAAAAGCGTTGTACATCGTGCATGATAACAAATTGGAAGTGATTTGGACAGCGATTCCTGCTGTGGTCATGTTTGGTTTGGTAATCAGTGGTTTGTGGGTTTGGAACAAGGCAATGGACGATATTAAGGAAGGCGAAAGTTATATGGAAATTGAAGCAACGGCTTCTCAATTTCTTTGGGAAATTCGCTACCCCGGTAAAGATGGTGCATTGGGTACGAAAAATTACAAACTCATTATACCGGGCAAAAATAGTTTAGGTCAAGATTGGAGAGATTCTAAAAATTTAGATGATTTTCTTGCAGACGAAATTGTTTTGCCTGTGGGTAAAAAAATTCGGGTTCGGATTACGGCAAAAGACGTTTTGCACAACTTCGATTTACCGCATTTCCGTGTTAAAATGGATGCGATTCCAGGTTTGCCGACGTATTTTGTGTTTACGCCGAAATTGACGACGGAACAATATCGTTTAAACTTGAAAAAGTCTAAAGATCAACATGCTCCTTACAATCCTGAAGAACCGAATGGTCCAAAACGGTGGGAAATGTTTAATTACGAATTAGCTTGTGCGGAATTATGTGGCAATGGTCACTTTTCCATGCGTAAAATTGTGAAAATCGTTTCTCAACCCGAGTATGACAAATGGGCAGCAGCGCAAGTATCGTATTACGAGCAAAATGTGAAGGGGAAAGAGTGGGATACTTCTGTGGCGGCTGCGCCAGCACCAGAACCTGCGGCAGAACCGAAAGCACCCGTAGCGGCACCCGCAGAATTTTCAGCAGCAGCCGTAGAAAAAGCAGCAGCAGGTGCGACTTTACAATTAAATCATGTTACATTTGCGACAGGTTCTTCCGCCTTGACTCCAGAATCTTCTAAGGAATTAGATGTTATTGTGGATTTATTGAAGAAAAACCCAAAAATGACCGTTGAAGTCGATGGTCACACGGATAACGCGGGCGATAAAGCGAAAAACAAAAAGTTATCTGAAGACCGTGCTAAATCCGTAGAAGCGTATGTCGAAGGCAAAGGAATCGCAAAAGACCGGATGGAATCCAAAGGTTTTGGCGATGAAAAACCCCTTGTTCCGAACACGTCTGCTGAAAATAAGCAAAAGAACAGAAGAACAGAATTCAAAATTTTGACAAAATAATATTTAAATTAAAAAATATCTATCCATCATGGCTGACGTGCAGTACAGAGACCCAGAAGAAATGATTGCGGAAACCGGTTGGAATGACCATTTCCATGATCATCATCATGGGGATAAGTATCAATCTAATTTTTTCGCAACGTATATTTTTAGCACTGACCATAAAATGATTTCAAAACAATTCTTGATTACAGGGATGTTTTGGGCATTGATTGGTGCAGCGATGTCCATTATTTTCCGAATTCAATTGGGTTTTCCCGAAGCGGATTTGACATGGTTGCAACCGATTCTCGGCAAATGGATTGTCGTGAATGACGGTATTGGTAAATTAGATCCAGAATTTTATTATGCATTAGTGACGATGCACGGAACAATCATCGTGTTCTTCGTACTAACCGCAGGTTTAAGTGGTACGTTTTCAAATCTTTTGATTCCATTGCAACTCGGTGCGCGAGATATGGCATCTGGATTTTTGAACATGTTATCTTACTGGTTTTTCTTCTTGTCGAGTGTGGCAATGTTCTATTCCTTGTTTTTGAACACAGGTCCCTTTGCAGGCGGTTGGACAGCGTATCCACCATTAAGTGCTTTGCCGCAAGCCTCTTCAGGTTCGGGCGCGGGCATGACTTTGTGGACAGTGAGTTTAGCCTTATTCGTCGTATCCGTATTGCTCGGCGGTATGAATTACATCACCACCGTTTTGAACTTGCGTACGAAAGGGATGACCATGTGGCGGATGCCTTTGACGATTTGGGCGTTTTTGGTAACGGCAATTCTTGGATTGTTGTCATTCCCAGTGTTATTATCAGGTTTATTTTTAATGTTATTCGATAGAGGTTTGGGTACAAGTTTCTATTTGAGCGAAATTTTCGTGGGTGGAAAAGCATTAGACCATGTTGGTGGTAGCCCGATTTTGTACCAACACTTGTTCTGGTTCTTAGGACACCCTGAAGTATATATCATCATCCTTCCAGCGATGGGTTTGGTATCCGAAGTATTGGCTACGCATGCGCGTAAACCGATTTTTGGTTACAGAGCAATGGTTTATTCGATGTTGGCGATTGGATTTTTGTCCTTCATTGTTTGGGCGCATCACATGTTTATGTCAGGCGTAAACCCTTGGATTTCAAACTTTTTCGTCGTATTTACCTTGATTATTGCAGTTCCCTCTGCGGTTAAAGTATTCAACTGGATTGGTACTTTATATGGTGGTAATATTCGATTTAATTCAGCGATGTTGTTTTCGATAGGATTCGTTTCAATGTTTATTTCTGGCGGTTTGACAGGTATCTTTTTGGGGAACTCTGCGATAGATATTCAAATGCACGATACGTATTTCGTTGTGGCTCACTTCCATATCGTAATGGGTATTGCGGCATTCTTTGGAATGTTTGCAGGCATTTACCACTGGTATCCAAAAATGTTTGCTACGTTTATGAACGAAACGTTGGGTAAAATCCATTTTTGGGGAACCATCTTTGGAGCTTACGCGATTTTCTGGCCCATGCACTACTTAGGAATGGCAGGTGTACCGCGTCGTTATTACAGTTTTGACGCATTTGATGCGTTCAAACACTTTGCGGATACGAACAAATTTATCACGACGGCGGCAATTGTCGTATTTGCATTGCAAGTAATGTTTGTCATCAATTTCTTCTATTCTATATGGAGAGGCAAGAAAGTGACAACGCCAAATCCTTGGTTATCCAACACTTTGGAATGGACGACACCGATTGAAGCAGGTCATGGTAACTGGGGTGACAACTTGCCCGTCGTACATCGTTGGGCGTACGACTACGGTAAAGATGGGAAAGATTACATTCCGCAAATTGAGCCGATGGGCAAAAACGAGGAAGCAGGAGACCATTAGTATTCAAATATAAACAATTTGCTGCAAGTTTCAAACTTGCAGCAAATTTATTGGCAGCAGTTCATTACCTTTTTTTATGATAAAAGTTGAAAAAGCGAGTTTCGGCAATGCCATTCGACAAAAAATAACGGATATAGGGATTTTAATGAAATTCAAATTGTCATTGACGGTTGTTTTTTCGGCAGTGATGGCATTTTTGATAGCATTGAAAACGCCTTTGAATGGTTGGGAATTTGGAATCCTATTTTTGGGCGGATTTTTTGTGACAGGCGCGGCGAATGCACTCAATCAGGTATTAGAAAAAGACTACGACCGCTTGATGAAGCGCACCGAAAACAGACCTTTAAGTGCAGGACGGATGAATTCGTCAGAAGCAGTGTTGATAGCAGGACTTTCCGCGCTCATCGGCATTTCATTTTTGGCATTATTCAACCCACTTTCTGCGTTTTTGGGCATGATTTCGTTGATAAGTTACTCCTTCGTCTATACGCCCATGAAACGCGTATCGAATGTTGCAGTAACCATCGGCGCAATTCCGGGCGCGTTACCGATGGTCATCGGTTGCACCGCCGCAGAAAACGGGACATTAAGTATATTAGCCTTAACGCTTTTTGGCTTACAATTTTTTTGGCAATTTCCCCATTTTTGGGCAATCGCATGGTTAGCGGATGAAGATTATAAAAATGCAGGTTTCAAATTATTGCCTTCCAAAGACGGCGAAAAAAATGAAAATGTTGGTTTTCAATCGTTTATCTATGCGTTATTTTTAATACCATTAAGTTGGGTATCGTTTGGATTTGGGATGACGGGCGTAATCTCCGCCATTATATTAACGATTCTTGCGATAATTTACGCTTATTTTGGATGGAAATTATTTAAAGATTGTACGCGGGAAGCGGCTCGAAAATTAATGTTTTGTTCCTTTTTCTATTTACCAGTGATGCTATTTGCCCTATATTTCGACAAAATATAAGGAATGATGAATGATAAATTATGAATTATGAATTATGAATTATGAATTATGAATTATGAATGAGAACAGTTGAACTGTAAATATTGCAAATAATTGATTGTTAATAAATTACAAAATTCATCATTCATCATTCATCATTTATAATTCATCATTTCTTTAAAAAAAATTAAATACAATGAAAGCGGTGATTCAAAACAATCAAAACA
>JBDKKX010000119.1:0-11759 GCA_039795795.1 Bacteroidota bacterium
GCGCGGATGTTGGGGCGTTCGGAAGACCAACAATTAGTGGGTCGATTGGATAAATACTTGTTTTTTAATCGGTCTATGGACTGGGATGCCAAATTTGAATCGGCTATTGCTGGATTGACGGTGGATACGGTGAATAAAGCGTTAAAAAAACATATTGATTTGAAAAAAATAAGTATCATTAAGGCGGGCGATTTTGACAAGGTGAAGAAACCTTAAAGTCCGATGAGGCTACGATTGGAACGCGGATGACGCGGATTGGGGCGATTTTACACAGCTTTTTTTTATTTTTACTTGGATTTTAAGGGTAAATTTAAAAAAAAACGTGTAAATTCGCCCAAATCCGCGTCATTCGCATTTCAATAGCATCTCATTTTCCAAAATTATATTGTATGAACTCAATATCAACGAAAGAACAACTTTCCAAATTTCAATCGCTCCTTGCCTTGCTGGTGTTATGCGTTCTTCTGAGCATTTTGTCCGACAAATTTTTGACCGTTGCGAATGGTTGGAACGTTTTGCGCCAAATTTCGGTCAATATTTGCATTTCAGTTGGCATGACGCTCGTGGTGCTGACCGCAGGCATTGATTTATCGGTGGGTTCTGTTTTAGCGTTTTGCGGTGCGATGACCGCTGGCTTGCTAAAAAGTGGAATTGAATTGCCTTCGCAGAATTTATATATTGGATTTACGCTACTTGGCGCAATAATCATTGGTTTGCTGGCAGGCTCGTTGCTCGGTTGGCTCAATGGCATGGTGATTACGCGATTTAGTGTGCCGCCCTTTGTGGCGACTTTGGCGATGTTGACGATGGCGAGAGGTTTCACGATGCTTTGGACGAAAGGTTTTCCTATCAATAATCTGGGTACAAAATTCGATTTCATTGGGACGGGCTGGTTTTTGGGCGTACCTTTACCCGTTTGGATCAGTCTTTTGGTGGTGCTTGGCGCGATTTTCCTCACGACGAAAACGCCACTGGGTCGTTACATTTACGCGATTGGGGGGAATGAAAATGCGGCGAGACTTTCAGGTATTGATATTCAATGGATTAAGACAATTGTTTATACGCTTTCGAGTGTTTTGGCAGCTTTGGGTGGGCTGATGGTGACAGCGCGTTTGGATTCTGCGCAGCCGAATGCGGGGATGAGCTATGAATTAGATGCGATTGCGGCGGTTGTGATTGGCGGCACTTCGTTGTCTGGTGGGCGCGGGAGCATTTTGGGGACGGTTTTAGGCGCGGTGATGATTGGTATTTTGAATAATGGTTTAGTTTTGTTGAATGTTTCTCCGTTTTGGCAGCAAGTGGTGAAAGGGGCGGTTATATTATTAGCTGTTATTTTGGATAAACAGACGAGAAAAGATTCTATATGATTTAAATGGATTTTTCAATAATGGTACGTTGGAATTAGGATTAAATTGGATTTTTTGGGGATTAAATAGGATTGATTTTTTAGGGTTTATTGGATTGGAATCTTAGTACGGGACAAAAAAGGGGTAGAGCGAATGGAAACACGGAGGACGCGGATTTTACGAATTTACGCGGATTTTTGGGGATGTTTCATTTTTAGGTTACACTTTGGGATAATTGGGATACGAATCGATGTACGGATTTCACGGATTTCACCGATTCGTACGGATTTTTTTTATTTTTTGCTTGGATTTCGAGCAGGAATTCCAAAAATCCGTACAAATTCGTGAAATCTGTGAAATCCGTACATCGATTCGTATCCCAATTATCCCAAAGTGTAACCTAAAAATGAAACATCCCCAAAAATCCGCGTAAATTCGTAAAATCCGTGCCCTCCGTGTTCCAATTCGTACCATAATTTTTTTTTGTCCCGTACTGAGGATTGGAATACTCTAAATTCTAAAAAAAATCCTAAAAAATCCTAAAAAATCAATCCTATTTAATCCCAAAAAAATCCAATTTAATCCTAATTCCAGCGCACCCCACAATTTGAATTTAATATTATTTTCAATGAACCCACCTTACATTCTCGCCATAGACCAGGGCACAAGCAGCACTAAATCATTGATTTTCAACGCAATCGGTGAACCGATTGCCAAAGGCGTTGCGCCCTTAAAAACCATGTATTTGAAAAATGGCTTCGTCGAACAAGATCCAGAAGGCATTTTTCAGAATGTGCAGCAATCCATTAAAAAGTGTTTAGCTGCGTTCAAAAAGCAGGGTGCGCAAGTAACGGATATTCGCGTTTGCGGGATTTCCAACCAGCGCGAAACTTTTATTTTATGGGATAAAAATGGGACACCATTATATAATGCCATTGTTTGGCAATGCAAGCGGTCGATTTCGATTTGCGAAAGGCTCAAAAATGAAGGTTTTGAACCGCAAATCAAAGCAAAAACAGGACTTTTAATAGACCCGTATTTTTCAGGGACGAAATTATTGTGGCTTTTTGAAAACGTTCCTGCCGTCAAAACGGCGATTTTAAAGGGCGAAGCCTATTTTGGAACGGTGGATACATGGCTTTTATATCAATTTTCGGGTGGGAAAAGCTATTGTACGGATTATACGAATGCGTCGCGCACCTTGTTTTTCAATTTGCAAAACTTAGATTGGGATGCGGATTTATTGAAACAATGGGGTTTAGAAAGGCTAAATCTTCCCGAATTGAAACCTTCTGCGTCCGATTTTGGTCAAATGCGCTTGACTGCCTCAATTTCGTTGCCGATAACGGCGATGATAGGCGATTCGCACGCGGCGGCATTTGGCGAAGGTTGTTTTTCGGAAGGCACTGCCAAAGCGACGTTGGGAACGGGTTGTTCTATCCTTATGAATATTGGCGATAAGCCCAAATGGTCAGATAATGGGATGTTGACGACGATTTGTTGGAGTATGGCGGGGCGGATAGATTATGCCTTGGAAGGCGCGATAGTGAGTTGTGGCTCGACGATTGAATGGTTGAAAAACGAATTAAATTTGTTTAAAAATAGTAAATCCACAGAAAATATGGCTAAATCGGTGGATGACAATCAAGGGGTGTATTTGATACCTGCATTTAGCGGTTTGGGCGCGCCGCATTGGGACATGAATCGAAAGGCTACTTTATCGGGATTGAGTTTTGATAGTACGAAAAATCATATTGTAAGGGCGGCGTTAGAATCCATTCCGTATCAGATTAAGGATGTGATTGTGGCAATGGAGCAAGCGGCGAAAATGCGTTTGCAGCAGTTGAATACCGACGGTGGCATGACTTCTAATGGTTTTGTGATGCAATTTTTGACGGATTTATTGAATATTTCGGTGGTGAATATTGGAATGAGTGATGTTTCGGCATTGGGCGCGGCGTATTTGGCGGGTTTGCAGGGCAAAATTTATCGTGACTTAAAACAATTAGAATCTTTTAATGCAGAAAAAATGTTTTATAAACCTAATCCAGAACAAATTTGGATACAACAACAATATGTGGGTTGGCAAAAAAATTTGAATGTATGACAAAAAAAATAGATAATGATTGGTGCTTTCAAAAAAATATTTTAATATTGTCTCAAAATGATACAATAATCTTGATTTATCCAAATAATGCTGAATGATAAATGATGAATTTTACAATAAATTGATAATCAATTTATTGTAAAATTCATCATTCATCATTTATCATTCAGCATTACTTAAATCTGTTTTTTTATGAAAAAATTGCTCTATTTAGGACTACCATTTTTGATGAATACGTCCATGATGGCTCAAAACAATGCTTTTGCAGTCCAAACAACCGTCGAAAATGGCGTAATTGAAGGTAATTATGACACCAAATCGGGGATTCAAACCTATTTTGGAGTTCCGTTTGCGAAACCGCCTGTGGGCGAATTGCGTTGGAAGGCTCCGCAGCCCCTCGAAAAGTGGCAAGGCGTGAAATCCACGAAACAATTTGGGGCGCGTCCGATGCAAACGGTTGTGTTTGGCGACATGAATTCTCGTTCAAACGGCGTGAGTGAAGACTGTCTTTACCTCAATGTCTGGACTCCTGCCAAACGAAATACGAAAGATTTGCCTGTTTTAGTGTATTTCTATGGTGGTGGCAATGTCGCTGGAGATGCTTCTGAACCGCGTTATGATGGCGAAAGCATGGCAAAAAAAGGTGTTGTGACGGTAACTTGCAATTATCGCCTCAATATTTTTGGATTTTTCACGCATCCCGAGTTGACGGCGGAAGCTCCGTACAAAGCATCGGGCAATTACGGTTTTTTGGATCAAGTGGCGGCTTTGCAATGGGTTCAAAAAAATATCGCGGCATTTGGCGGCGACCCAAAAAAAGTGACGATTGCAGGGGAATCGGCGGGTTCGATTGGCGTAAGTTATTTGATGTCGTCGCCGCTTTCCAAGAAATTGATTGCGGGCGCGATTGGCGAAAGTGGTGCGGGCATTCATCCGACGATGGCTCCTGTGCCGTTGGCGGATGCCGAAAAAACAGGTGCTGAATTTGCAAAAAAGGCGGGTTATCAGTCGCTTGCGCAATTGCGGGCTGCAAGTGCGCGGGATATTTATGAAGTTTACAACGAATCGAAACGATTTGGTTTTCCTGTCGTGATAGACAATTACGCGTTGCCGAAAACGCTGCCGCAAATTTTCAATGCGAAGGAACAAGCGCAAATTCCATTATTATTGGGTTGGAATTCTGCGGAAATCCCTGGACAAGCATTTATGCAAGGTCAACCGTACAAAGCGGAAAATTTTATTGCGCGAGTGAAGGCTGAATATCCCAAAGATTTTGAAACGGTTTTAAAATTGTATCCTCAAGGTACTGAACGCGATATTGAAGTAACTGCAACGGCTTTGGCTTCGGATAGATTTATCGTGTATAGCACTTGGAAATGGTTCGATTTGCATCGCAAAAATAGCGCGCAACCTGTTTATCGGTATTTGTATAGCAAAGTGCGTCCTGCGTTGGTGGACAATTCTTTGGCATCGGGTTTGGCAGGCGGAACGCTCAAAAAAGACCCGAATGCACCTAAAATAGAGCCTGTGGGCGCGCCGCATGCTTGCGAAATCGAATATTGTATGGGCAATTTGCACCTCGTTAAAGAATATGCATGGACGGCGGACGATTACAAAGTCTCGGAAACGATGTTGAAT
This sequence comes from Bacteroidota bacterium, assembly GCA_039795795.1. Lineage (GTDB taxonomy): Bacteria > Bacteroidota > Bacteroidia > Chitinophagales > Saprospiraceae > JAAFJT01. The sequence continues at coordinate 5,092 of JBDKKX010000119.1, forward strand.
TATTTTGCCAATTTCGTCAAAACGGGGAATCCAAATGGGGATAAATTACCAGAATGGTCTGCTGCAAAAGCGGCGGATCCGAATCCACCTGTGATGATTTTGAATACAGAATCGAAAATGTTGCCTGCGAAAGAGGATGCGCGGTATGAATTCTTAGATAAAATGTATAAAAATTAATTATTTAAATTGTTTATTATGAGTAAGTTGTGATACAATGGATGTACGGATTTTACGGATTTCACCGATTGGTACGGATTTTTCCTTGTCCTTCCGTAGGAATTCCTACGGAAGGACAAGGAAAAATCCGTACCAATCGGTGAAATCCGTGAAATCTGTACATCCATTCGTATCATAATTTTTCAAAAAAAGTTAAATTATACTTGACTTATAATCAATTCGTTATGAAGCAAGTTTTCGCAAATTTGCTTTATTGTTTTACAATTTTAAACACTTTTTCATCTAACTGCACAAAATAAATCCCATTTCCGTAAGGACTCATATCTAAAATAAATTGGTCTGAAACAGGCGGAACGACTTGCTGTAAATCCCCCACTGCATTATAAATTTGAATTTTTTTAGGCGTAAAACCTTGATAATCAATTGTTACTCTATCCGTCGTTGGATTGGGCGCAATGATTACATGGATTTCTGACAAAGTGGGATGCACTGTCGTTCCGACAGCAATGGGTTTTAATTGTGGCGGCGTATCCGAAGGGTTGCTGTCCAAAACCAGCGTGTTAACCACGATGCTTTTACTTTGCAGAATCAGATTTCTATCGGGATGCGCCTGTGTGATGTCCCTGTGACTCACCGTGTAGGTGTAAGTGCCGATTGCTTGCGGTGTATAGCTATTGGTGCGCATTGAGGAAGCCACTAAAACCCCATTCAGATACCAATTAAAAGTCAATTTGCCTAAGGTACTACCTGCTAAATCGGCGGTTAAGATACCTCTATTGGAATAACTAATGGGCAATAAAGTATTTTGTGGTGCATAGCGACTTAGATTCAGCCAAGGTTTGCCTTCCATGTCGCCAAATTTGAATAAATTATTGTTTAATTCTATCTGTGTTAACCTTGCTAAATTAAAATTGGGAATGGCACCCGACAATTGATTATAGGATAAGATTAAATTTTGTAAATTGGGCAAATTAAAATTGGGAATGGCACCCGACAATTGATTATTATTCAACCCTAAAACTTGTGCCTTAGGCAAATTAAAATTGGGAATGGTACCCGATAATTGATTATTAGACAAGATTAAATTTTGCAAATTGGGCAAATTAAAATTGGGAATGGCACCTGTCAATCGATTTCCCGCCAACCATAAACCTTTTAAATTAGGCAAATTAAAATTGGGAATGGAGCCAGTCAATTGATTGTTATCTAATCCTACACCTGTCAAATTGGGCAAATTAAAATTCGGAATCGTACCTATCAATTGATTGTTTTGTAAGGCTAAAATTGCCAAATTGGGTAAATTAAAATTGGGAATACTGCCTGTCAATTGATTGTTAATCAACACTAACGATTGTAAATTGGGCAACTTAAAATTGGGAATGGTGCCGACTAAATGATTGGCTTCTAATTGAATGCCTTGTACATCGCACTTATCGGTCGTCAAGGTGATGCCTTGCCAATTAGACAGGTCATTGGACGTGAACCAATTCAGATGACTGTACCAACTATCGCCATTGGTTTTGTTGTAGAATTTCTCCAATTCGATAAAATCGTCATACAAACACGCGGATAATCCTGCGGGCAATGCATGCGTAATAATCGGCGTAGTGATCACGACACTTTTGCTGGAAAGGATAAGGTTTCGGTCTGCGTTATTGGTTTGCGTAATCGTTGCATGACTCACGGTGTACGTGTAAGTACCCGCTTCGCTTGGAATGTATTGATTATTGCCCACCGTTGTAGCGACTAATATGCCATTTTTATACCATTTGTAAGTCAATTGAGGCAAAGTGCTGCCTGCTAAATCACCTGTTAGAATGCCTGCTGTATTCGTGATGGGTAGTAATGTATTTTGTGGCGCGTATTTTAAATTGCTCGTTGCTGGATTTGTTAGCCAGTTTTTGTGCTCTATGTCACCAAACTTAAACAAATTATTGTCTAAAGACAGGTTTACTAAATTTGATATATTTAAATTGGGAATATTACCTGTTAATTGGTTATTCGACAGACTCAAATAACGCAAGGGAGCATTATTAAAATTGGGAATCGTACCTGTTAATTGATTACTTGCTAAATTTAAAGCATTTAAATTGGGCAAATTGAAATTGGGGATAGTGCCTGTTAATTGATTGTTATGTAACCATAAATTTTGTAAAATAGGCAAATTAAAATTGGGGATAATATCTCTTAATCTATTGTTGTTTAAGGATAATGTATGTAAATTGGGGAAATTAAAATTAGGGATTGTACCACTGAATTGATTCGTGTTCAACCATAAGCCTTCCAAATTGGGAAAATTAAAATTAGGAATCGTACCAGTTAATTGATTGTATGATACTGCTAAACTTCTCAAATTAGGAAAATTAAAATTAGGAATCGTGCCTGTTAATTTATTGTTATATAAGAGCAATGAATATAAATTAGGGAAATTAAAATTGGGAATCGTACCTGTCAATAAATTGTCATATAATAATAACACTTGTAAATTGGGGAAATTAAAATTGGGAATCGTGCCTGTTAATAGATTATGACTTAAGGTTAAGGATTGTAAAACGGGAAAGTTAAAATTGTGGATTGTGCCTGTTAATTCATTGTTATTTAACAATAACGATCGCAACTTAGGGAAATTAAAATTGGGAATTGTGCCTGTCAATCGATTGTATCCTAAATCTAAGTTTGTTAAATTGGGCAAATTCAAATTAGGAATGGTGCCAACTAAACGGTTATCTTGTAACGAAATGCTTTGAACATCGCAATTATCGGCGGTCAAAGTAATACCTTGCCAACTGGACATCGTATTTCCTGTAAACCAATTCGTATGACTTGCCCAAGCATCCCCATTGGTTGCGTCATAGAGTTTTTCCAATTCGCGGAAATCGGCTTCTAAACAAGTCGGCAAACCGACGGGAAAAGGGCGCGTGAGTGCAGTTGCGGCTGGACTCCCTAAAACCCACAATACGAAACAAAAAATGGTTTTTTGAAAAAAAATCATACCTTAAAATTGAGTAAGTTAGGAAAAATGGAATTCAATTTTGTGGGATTTTATGGAATTTCGTTGTTCATAATTGCTTTCATTCCTATAAGATAACAAAAGCACATCTTTTCATACAACTTTGTACACTTTGATACAACTTTTGTGCGAAAAGAGGTAATTGTCTAAGAACTTCGTTTTCTCGAAGTCCCTTCGGTATCTCAATCCCGAAGCGGCAAAGTGTCCGAATGCTTGTTTCCAGCTCCGTACTGAATCTCGAGGAACATCTAAACCGAATTGGTACATAGTGTCCTCGTCCTGACTGCGGAGGGTTGGAAAAATCGAACTGCCTTTGGTATATTTTACAATGCCGCGCCTTGCGATTTCAAGGCTCGCACTAATGGGGTCAAAATCTTCGTGTTGAATATTCCCGATAAAAGAACTATATGCGGGGATAACTTCAATCTTTTCAATGCCTAAGGTATTACAATATTTTTGAATTAATTTTTGGGTTAATTCCCGATGCCAAAGATTTTTGTTTTTTCGGTTTGCGTTTGCACTCGGATTCGGGACGTTTTCGGGCTGGAATTCTAAATCCTCGCCCACAAAATACGCCACTTTATAATGGTGCGCTAACTGAAAAAGGTATTTCCAGAGTTCACAGAGTTCGAATCGGCGTTTGTGATTTTGCCCCACTTGGATGGGATCGGTGGAACTTAAGCCTATTCGGGTATTTAACTTCGAGCAATCCAAAACGGCTTTATGAAGGACATTCATCGAATCGTCTTCTGCTTTCTCCACGACACAAAAACCGATGTGTTCGGGGTTTAAATCCACCGCCAAGTACCGATTTTCCTTTTTATTCGCTAATTTTCGCCCTTTTTGTTCGGCTAAATACTGTTGAAACAAGGCTTTCCGACCTTCTTTATCCGTTTTTTCTAATTTTCGGGCTTCTTTTTTAAACTCATGGATTTTAAATTCATAACCCGCCAACTTTTCTTCGTCATAAGTGAGCCAAACGAATTGCTCCGAGAGCCGAATCGAAATCGGCAATTCCCCCAAACGGGATTGCAATTGATTTAAAACCTTTTGTTGTTTTTTAGAACGATGGAATTCGATATTATATTGGGTCTCTCGATTCGGTTTAAAAATTATATTTTGATTTCTTAAGTCCAAATCAAATTTTCGATTACTCTTTTGAGGGGCTTCCCCGACACTATAAATCGGCAAAACGCGCTGTTCTTGATATTTTTTTTGGAGTTCCGTAATTTCGGGTTGATTTTGCGCCCGATCATTCGACAAAAAAGAAATCCGTCGTAAGGTCGCCAACCCTCCAAAAGTAATGCTTTTGCCTTGTCGCGATTGGAGATACGCTCGTTTTCGGTGCAACCGAAACGTTTTCCGTTTTCCTTTTCGACCTTCGGGTTTCGTCTCTTTTAATTCCTTTTCCAAGCTTTGGATTTGTGCGGCTTGTTTTTCTTGCTGGGTTTTTTCTTGGGCGAATTTCGTTTTTACTTCGATGCAGCAACTTTCATAAAACCAACTATCCAAATCATATTTCGTTTGTAAGTCTTTTTTAAAATTTTCATCCTTCGACAACTCGAAATGCGCATAAAGCTTCCGATACAAAAACGAGTAGTTCTTGCAATAGTCGGAAACGGGTGGCGAATTCTTTAGTTTTAATTTTAAAGTTAACATCGTTGGTCTGTTAGATGAAATTTGCGCAAAGCTAATTCTTTTTTGAAGTTTTTCCTTTTTTTAAAGGAATTCAATTCTATTTTGGAGTACAAAATTGTATGAAAGGATATGAAATTGTATAAAAAAAGCAGCTATTGTTACAACATTCGGTCGATTCAGTCGCAATTTAGCAATGGTAGCTCTGCCGACAGCCGAAATGCCTACTAATAACGTAAACTGTTCATTCCAAGAGAAATGAGTTGCCTATACATCGCTTCGTGGATTGTAAAGCCGCACCAACACACCTGAAGCGGGGTCAATCGCTTCGATTGTGTCACTTTTGTAGCCATTGCAACCTGAACAAGAAAGTGCAAGATTGCTCACATCATCTGCGCCGCCTCTCGAAGCCGCAATAATATGGTCACATTCAAATGGGTCTGGGCTAAAATATTCGGAACTCAAGCAGTATTCACACAAATAATTCGCCCGTGTTTTGACCGTTTTACGAATTGTTTTATTCATGGTGTGGTGCTAATCCAAGTTGTTGCATCAGTATCCGAATCGGCACCTTTTTGAGCATAGCGAGTTCTGCTAAAACGGTCATCCGTTTAACGTTGGCATGTTCGATGACTTCGCAAAGTTGGATAAATTGGATTTGTTGGTTTTTAGATAATTTTGTTCTTTTTCTTTTGGCTTTGAGCTTCAGATAGAGTTGCCATTGTTCGGGCTGAACGTCGAGGTTGAGTTGTTGCAATAAAACGGCTTCTCTATCGGGTACAACGATAGAAGCAGGTGTTTTACTCGGGAACAAATGCTCCAAAAAGGAACTAATGTATTGTTCGACTTCAATGCCTTTTTGCAACGCGCTGGCTCGGAGCCGTTGTTCTAAATCCGTATTAACTTGAATGACAATTGACATAGATTCATTTTAATTTAAGTTTACCAATAGTTTCAATCCTTGTAATGCTGGAACTTGCTCTAAAAGTTTAATCAATTGACTATGCGTTTCAATCCTTGTGATGCTGGAACTTGCTCTAAAAGAATTTCAAATTTTGTCATAATTCATCTAATTTATGGTTTCAATCCTTGTGATGCTGGAACTTGCTCTAAAAGCAAAATTAATTTCTCCGCAACGTCCGATTTCACGAGTTTCAATCCTTGTGATGCTGGAACTTGCTCTAAAAGATAATAAATTTAAATATCTTTGTTGCTACTTAATAGGTTTCAATCCTTGTGATGCTGGAACTTGCTCTAAAAGAAGTAAGCAGTTGTCAATAATTGTTAACTATTTGAAAGTTTCAATCCTTGTGATGCTGGAACTTGCTCTAAAAGGCAAAATACTATGATTATCAATTACTTAGATATGCGTTTCAATCCTTGTGATGCTGGAACTTGCTCTAAAAGTGGCACGATGATGCCCGCTTGCCTTGCACCCACCGCCGGTTTCAATCCTTGTGATGCTGGAACTTGCTCTAAAAGATAACTTCATTTTCCGTAACAACGGATTCCGTAAGTTTCAATCCTTGTGATGCTGGAACTTGCTCTAAAAGGCTAAATCCGCTTGCGTCAATTCGTTGCCCAATGCGTTTCAATCCTTGTGATGCTGGAACTTGCTCTAAAAGTTGTTTTGCACTTTTACAGTGCAAGGTGCTCCTTGGTTTCAATCCTTGTGATGCTGGAACTTGCTCTAAAAGTTTCTAAGGCAATGCGCGTGCTTTCAATCTCGGATGCGTTTCAATCCTTGTGATGCTGGAACTTGCTCTAAAAGTCCCATTTGACCGCTTCTTCGGGCGTTTCCATCCAGTTTCAATCCTTGTGATGCTGGAACTTGCTCTAAAAGATT
>JBDKKX010000120.1:0-11725 GCA_039795795.1 Bacteroidota bacterium
CGCTTCAGCTCATAGCTGTTTGAAGAGCAAAGGTACTTTTTTTAGGCGGCTTTAACAATCTTTTTTTAGTCGCTGTCCTTAAAAATAGTTAAAAGGATATAAATCAATGATTTATATCATAAAATTAAATTCTAATAAATCTTGCTTTTCACAAAATACTTTAAAAGAAGGATGCGTTTCCCAACCTTACCAAACCTTATTTAAACCTTATTTGTATGAGAAACATAAAATGCTATTGGGCAAGTATCTTTTTGCTATGCCACACAGCAAGCAAGGCACAGCTGCCTTCACAAGCTGTTTATTCCCTTCGAGATACCTATGTACCTGCTTATGCGATGCGTGTTTTCACAGGTTCCGCATCCGATACGACTTTTCAATCCGTTCAATCGCAAATAATTCAACGACTTAATAGAGATTCAAATGATTTGCGCATTATGCCCGATTCGTTGATGTGGTTGCGATTTGTGTTCAAAAACGAGACAAATGATTCCATTTGGCGACTCACTACAGAAAATAATAATATTCGACAAATGTTATTATTGAACAAATTCGGACAAGTGATTGATTCAGGCGGTTATAGTATGCGAAAAATGCTTAAAATACAAGCTACTGATTCTAAAAAGGATAGCCTTTTTAAAACCATGTTGAGTCAACATACACATCTGTATTTTCATCTGAGTTTGGGGCAAACAGACACCTTTTTTCTGCTCATTAATAATCCTCAATTTAGAACGGCAACTTACCTTCATTTAGACCATGATGAAAAGCTTCGGTGGAATGTCGCGCTGGGTTATGAGTCGGGCAAAATGGAAATGATGCTCTTTATTTATGTATTGTTTACGCTGACGCTTATTTTTTTGGGCAGAGCGCGGTTATACTTTTACTACTTTTTATATATTTTAGGTGTTTATTTTTACTATGTTGCTTCAGGTGGATTGGGTTTTTGGCTATACTGGAATCGTATTGATTTTGAAGCCATTGCATTTTTATTAGGAAGCGTCTGGGCAATGACGGCATTCTTTTTGGTTTTGCGAGAATTTTTAGAATTAAAAGTGAAAATACCCATTTTAAACAAAATAATAGTTGGTATTATTGGCTGTGGTTTCAGTTTAATAGTGCTTATCTTATTAAATTTATGGAAACCGATACTTCCCTTACGTCAATGGGTTTATGATGGAATGAACCTATTATTCTTAATTGGATTGTTGCTTATTTTAGTCAGTCTATTGAGCGGACGACTTCAAGCAAATCACAAGCGCGAAAATTGGTTATTTATTTTTGCGATAATACCTATCTTTTTAAGCAGTTTATCCATTTTATGTTGTGAACTGGATATCACGCGCCATTGAGTTTTATACTTTTACAACGAATATGCATGTTTGGCGATGTCTTTAGAAATGTTTTTAATGGCATTGCTCTTAACTTGGCGGGTTTATCGGCATATTTTGAATTCAAAAAATGCTCAACGGCTCGCAGAACAACAGCATTTTAAACAACAATTGGCATATTCAGAAAAGCAAGTGGAACTTCAAACACAACGCGAAAAAGTACATAAATTGATTCACCACTATTTGACAAATGATGTGCGTGATGTTTTAAACTACACGAATACTCAATATGAATCCGATATTCAATTGAAAGGCTTTTTAGAAGATGTTTTAAGAACTTGCAAAATGGGCGATATAGTCATTTATGAGCCGAATTTAATTAAAATGTTATCCAATTTGGTTGCTTATTTTAATAATGCGCAAGTCGGACAAGACGATGACACGCCTTCATTAACTTTGATTTATGATAAAATGAATGAAAAATTGAATGATATTCAATTAAGTATTGATTTGCGCAGCGAAATCCATAGTTTGCTGCGAGAAGCGTTGGGCAATATGCGTAAATATGCCCGTTATCAATATGCGATGTTAACTGTACGTTTTTTGTCGGACGATGCGAATGCAATTTTTTTAGAATTGAAAGATGACGGCGTTGGATTACCGACGACCTTGAACTTAGAGGTGGATGAAATTCATTTGAATGAGGACAATTATCAAACTTATTGTACCAATCAAGACTTAAAATCCTTTTTCAAAACAGCGCGGGATTTGAACGGAAGATTGACGATAGATTCCAAACGAGATGAAGGCACGACAATTACATTTATTTTTTCACCAAATTCAGGGTAGTAGGCAAATGACATGTCATTTACCTTTGCAATGGAATGACCTATATCAGTTGTTGCGTTTAAAAAATAACCGTTTTTTTATAAATGCTTGATAATTAACACCTGACAGGTTTTTAAAACCTGTTAGGTGTTGATTATACTTATTTAATTTTAATCATCAAACCAAAACAAATGGAAAAAATAGCTTTTGTGGAAGATCATAGAGGATTTTTCACGCGTTTAGAAAATCTTTTTAAAACGCATCAAATTGATGCAAAAGGTTGGTACGATTTCACCAACTTGGAACAAAATTTATTAGAATATCAGCCGCAAATTATTTTATTAGACATCAGCATCGGCGACAATAAAGATGCAGGAATGGACGCATTGAAACTCATTCGCAAAAAAGACCAATTCCGAAAAATGAAAATCATCATGTTGACCGACGACCCGACCAAAATTCAAGAAGCGTTTCGCTTGCGGGCAGACGGCTACTTGTGCAAGGAGGATATTCAACGCAATATGGAATTGTTGCAAGATTTGATGAAAGAACATCCGATTTCACCCAAAGCGGCTAAAAAATTGATTCGAGATTATCAAGATTGCAAACCCAATATGAATTTAACGCCCCGAGAAGAATCGGTACTTGCCCTTGCGTCCCAAGACAAATCCAATCCAGAAATTGCAGCAGTCTTAGATTTGAAACCGTTTACCGTTGAAAGTTATATGAAAACGATTCGATTTAAATTGGAATGTCATACTGTTCAAGGCGCGGTCGCAAAAGCCATTCGGTGTCAATTGATTGATTAGGCGATGTTTGTAAAATAAACTTGCGGGCGGTTTCAAACGGTCCGCAAGTTATAGCGTAGCACCTTAATCTTTTTTGATACGGCGAGTTCTTGTTTTTTTCGCAGGTTGCTCCTTGAAAAAAGCTAATAAAGTCGTCACTTCTAATTCTGTGACCGCAGGTTCTGCCGCTAACTCATTGACTTTCAACGCAATTTCAACAGGCGTTAAACCTTCTGTTTCCCCCTCGCGCATCCACTCAAATCGCTTCAACCACTTATTAATCATGCTTGGAGCAATATTCAGCAATCCACTAATATCGGTAGCAGACATTTTGCGCAAATGACCATTCCAAATAATTTTAAGGGTTTTTAAGTTTTCGCCTTCCTCGCGCCCTAAAACTTTACCTTTGCTAACTAACACTTCATACGTTGTCATAATATCTTCTTTTGATTTGGGTGAAATAGAATCCATTAAATTCATAATTTGTTCTATCGTTAAATTGAACGATGCCATGAGATAGACCAAATATAATTGCAAAACGGCTTGCAAATGCGGTTGATTTTTATAAAATTTAAAGATTTCGCCAAAGAATTGTTTAATTTTTGCTTCATCTTCTTCACATTGAAACATCAAAAACAACGCCCGTAATAAATTGTCTTCGGGTAAACCTAAGATTTTGAGATTCGGTTCCCGTTGTACATTGGTCAATAAAAATTGAAAATTTGGGATATGTTTTAAAAATTCAGGCGGCAAATGCGCAAAAAAGGAATGTAAATCGCGGGTTTCCCAAACTTTTCCGCCCGCGCCTTGATGCACCACAATCGGCAAAATGCAACTGAACGGTTGATTATTATGCAAATCCATTAACCAAATGCAGCAAAGATACAGCAAAATTTGAATAAAAATCTCTCGGTCGAAATCTTTTTTATGCTCTAACAGTACAATGATTTTTAATTCTTGTCCTTTAAATTTCCCTTTCCAAACGACATCCGATTGCAATTTTTTCAATTGTCCTGTGACATATTCGGTATTATCCAATTCTAAGGATTTCAAATCAATGTGTTGACTCAATTCTGTGGGCACAAATTCGGCTAAATAAAGCATTAAAGCGTCTTTATTTTGCATTGTGGCTCGGAAAATCTTATCATCAATTTGATGCAGATTAATTTCGTCAGGCGTTGAGCCTATTTTGTTTGTAGAATCGTTTGTCATAGTTGCTTTTGTTACGTTAAAACAATCCAACAAATGATTTGTAAAAAAGTTTTAGCTCTTTTGGAAGAAAAAAAAAGAACAAAACCCTGAATCTTGGGTAACGCACCGAAGGAAAGGACTTTACTTTTGTGCCATCAACAAAATTACTAAAATAATTTTCAAAAAAGTGATTACAAAAGAAGTGGCTTTTGCATTAACAAGTAACAAGCAAGCAACGAACCCAAAGGGATTTATTTAATTTCAATTTATATTTTCTAACGAATGTAAAATATTAACTTGCAATATTTGGTAGAGTTAGTGTTTTGCCTAAACTAAAACAATCATTGTGAAAAAAATGCTCATGGCTTTTTTAAGCGTCGCTTTTCTTTTATCCAGTTGTGGAAAAGATGGAAAAGATGGTGCTGTCGGACCACAAGGACAACAAGGCGCAACAGGAAATGCAAATGTAACAAGCACAACTATCAACGTTGCTGCTACAGATTGGACATTTCAAGGACCTGCTGGCAATGGGTGGTACGACACGAGACTTACGGTTCCTGCGATTACTCAGGCTGTCGTAGATAGAGGTTTGGTATTAGTTTACTGGAATATTTGGGCAAATGAATATCTTTCATTACCAACAATGCCGTCTCCTCCAAACTGGAGCGACGCGAGACAATTGACTCCTTTTCATTATTTGGGAGGTGTCCGAATTGAAGCTGTAACTCCAGATCATACCCGTGCTGTTAGACCAGATGCTGCTAAATTTAAAGTTATTGTAATTCCTGCGGGTCTTCACAAAATGCCAAAAGTAGATTGGAATAATTATGCAGAAGTAGCTAAAGCCTTTAATCTGCCTGATTAAAAAATCCTATGGCGTGTAGTTCGACAATTTATTTGTTGCTAAAAAATTGATTAACAATTCTTTAGCAACAAATAAATTACTCAACTATATACCTATTTTACTTTTCAAACAAAATCAATTTAATCAAAATAAACCGTATGAAAAATAACCTATTCCTATGGCTGTTGTGCTTTATTGCACCATTCCGCGTGTCAGCACAATGTCGTCAACAAGATTCCTTGCAATTAGTGGCATTTTACAATGCTACAAATGGCGCGAGCTGGACAAATAAAACCAATTGGCTTACTTCCCGTCCGCTGGAAGAGTGGTTTGGTTTGACAATAAACGCCTATGGTTGTGTCAGCTGGATTAATTTACGCAAAAATAATTTAGAAGGCACTCTGCCTAATTTAAATTTACCGAACTTAGAAGTCTTGGCATTAGAAGGTAATAAATTGAACGGAAGTATTCCCAATTTAAACCTGTCCAACTTAAAATATTTGGGGTTGTCTGCAAATCAATTAGCAGGTACGATTCCTAATTTTAATTTACAGAATTTAGAAGATTTATTTTTGGACGGCAATCATTTGACGGGTACAATTCCCAATTGGTCGCTACCGAATTTGAAACGTTTATATTTGACGGACAATCTATTAAGTGGCACGATTCCAAACTTTAATTTACCCAATCTGATAGACCTACGCTTAGGTTCGAATCACTTAACGGGGAACATTCCTAATTTTGGATTAGTCAATTTAGTTATTTTATCAGTCAATAATAATCTGTTGAGTGGCAATATTCCCAATTTTAATTTGCCCTACTTGAAAGGGTTGTACTTACAGGTAAATCAATTGACGGGCAGCATTCCTAATTTTAATTTACCCAACTTAGAGGAATTGCAGTTGCAAGTCAATCAGTTGAGTAGCACGATTCCCAATTTTAATTTACCAAATTTGCAAGGACTATCTTTGCAACAAAATCTATTAACAGGAGCAATTCCCAATTTTAGTTTGTCGAATTTGAAAAAATTAGATTTAAGCTGGAATCATTTAACGGGCAGCATTCCGCTATTTAGTACCCCGAATTTAACAGGTTTGTCGGTTGCTAACAATGATTTGACTGGTACCATTCCTCTTTTTGCCTATTCTTATTTAACCATATTGGATTTGCGCAATAATTATTTACAAGGTTGTATTCCTTCGAGTATCAAAGTGCAATGTCCTAAAATTGGTGCAACAGGTGGAAATATCAGTAACAATCCTACTTTGGCAACTCAAAGTTGGGAAAATTATTGGAATCTAAACGAAGGTACGTGTAGAACTTCAACCTCGGATTTAAAAGAAATGGCTGTTGTGATTGCACCCAATCCGACAAAAGATTGGTTTACAATTCGTTATGATGCAATGCCAAATGAAGTTTTAGTGTATAATTCGTTAGGCAGATTATTGAAAAATGTTATTCCTGCGCCTGAGCAAGTACAAATTGATATGAGTATGTATTCAACAGGGATTTATTTTGTAAAAATTTATGATAAAATGCACAAAATTGTGAAAAATGAATAAAATTTTCTACAAACACCCCAACTATAGGGTCTTGGCTTCTCAAAAGGGCGTATAAATTTGTTGTGTCAATGCTTCAAAACACTTTTTTAAATTAAGGTTTATGTTGAATTTAAAAAAAAGTTACAAAATAACGCGCATTTGCATTAACAAGTAACAAGCAAGCAACGAACCGAAAGGGATTTATTTAATTTCAATTTATATTTTTTAACAACTATAAAATATTGATTTGCAATATTTTGTACAGTCAATCTTTTGTCTTTAACTTATATTTTTTAACGATTTAACAAACATATGAATAGGTTTTCTTTCAAAATTGGGGTTAAATTGATAGCCCTCTTAGTGATTTATCTTGGAAGTTGTACGAAATTGCAAAATGCACTTGTGCAAGTGGATAATACCAATGCGATTTTAGCAAAGGCTGTTCAATCGTTGAATGACCAATCTATCTCATGGCAAGCAACGTTGACAAATGCCCAAAACCAACTTACAGCCGATTTGCAAAGTACGATTCGCAATGAAATCTCCGATATGATTACGCGAGCAACGGCTGCCGCAGGGTCCGAAGTAAAATGTATTGCTGACTTTTTGCGAGAACGACTCAAAAAGGAATTAAATCGGCTGATAGAGGTTCATAAATGCGACGGTTCCCAAACGACTGTCCCCAAATTAGTGCCTTATTTTTGTACTGTCGTGCCAAGTAGTATAGATATGACGGTAAGTCCTGACCGACGCAATAAAATTGATTTTTACGGTTTTGACTTTGATAGAGCCCAAAATATTAAAATTGTAGTCTTAAATGCTTTGAATCAAGTGATTGCAGATGGGACTCAACATTTATCGGTTGTGACGCATTACCAAATGGTTTTGAATCTAAGTGTTACAAATGGTTTAACCTTGAGTAATCAAGCGTCTTATATTGTGTTATATTTTGGAGCAACGGAAATTAGTCGAATCCCTGTGCGTCAACCTGCGCCACCACCCCAATGTACCAATCGAATGATAGAGTTGCAACCTCGTGTTACCAATTATGCGTGGAAACCGCCAACCTTGCCCGATAATCGCTCTGGTGCGGATGATAGATTTATTTGTGGACGAATGAATTTTCGAGCAGTGGTCAATTTAAGGCTTGTGGGGAATGAAGTGAGAGCCCGCGTGTATGTGTATGCAAAAGAATGTTGTGATGATGGTTGGGATCTTTTTAATAATAATTGCCATTGCTCTGGCATTTGCGAATCTGAAGCAGAAGGATGGTCGCCTGAACAAACCATTTATGTAGCACCCAGCATACCTAACACAACCTTGCAACGTATTTTGAGTCAAACGAGTTATAGTACTCCTTTGACCTACTTATCGGGTACCAATAAACATGACCACGATGCTACAGCTCAACAACTTATTTCCGCAGGGGGAGATACGCCTGTTTTTAATATTCAATGCAATTCTAATAATCAAGGAGTTACGGCTGTAGTCAATTGGAAGAGTATTCGGGTACAGGCTTGTCAATTATAACTCATATTTCTGTTCTGACCTTTTTGTAAACTTACTTGGCTTAAAAAACAGAGTAGATATTCCTTCAAAAAGGTCAGATATTCAAAAAAATAACAAATTGTTTATGAAAAAATTCATATTGCTGTTAATAGCACTTATAATGAGTCAGCTCGGAAAGGCTCAACATTCGATTTCACTTGGATGGGGTTTCCCTGCGACGCAGACACTAATGGAAAATTTACTGGGAGTAAGGACTTCGGTAAAAGGACCCTTTACATTTGCATACCGCTATGAAACGCCTATAAATCTTAGTTTTGGGGCAAATTTGGCTTATGTAGAGGTTCTGTCAATCTCAGAAACGGTTACTTCTAAATTTAATTATGCCTCATTAATGGGAAGTGCCGATTATTTATTCATTGCTCGTGAAAAATTGAAATTATATTCTGGTATTTCGGCAGGAGCCGCTTATAGATATAATGGAATCTGTGCCGATTTTTTACCTGCTTTGCATCTACGATTCTTAGGAGTACGATATCAATTTTCAAATTTAGGAGTGCAAGCAGAATTAGGTTTTGGGACAAATGGTATCTTAAATGCAGGAGTTGCTTACGAATTTTAAATTTATTTTTAAAAATGAGATGGATTGAATCTAAGATCAATCCATCTTTTAAACTTTTTTATTATGAAAAATTACCTTTTAATTATCACGCTTTTATCCGTGCAGTTGCTCCATGCACAAGCGATTTTTCAACATACAACGATGGCATCTAATATTAGCAATCGTTATATGACGACTTTGACGCATCCTTTGTTGGATAATCAAGCGGATGCGCTTGCATTTATCACACCACATCGGAATTTTGGCAATCGGAATGAGCGTAATGACGCATATTCAAAGAATTACGGCGTTTGGTACAATGCAATGACTCAAAAATGGGTCATTTTCACGCAAGATACTTCTGCGATGACGCAAGACATGACCTTTAATGTTTTAGTTGCACCGCGAAATAATTCCAATTATTTTACACATAAAGCAACACCGCAATCCCGTTTAGAAGGCGGTTTTAATCATAGTACCGCCATTGATAATCCAATCACTAATGGAAAAATTAGTGCTATTTTGATAGTAACGCACAATGGCGGAACAGGTTCAAAACCTAGTTTGAATAATAATAGTCTCCTTGTAGGATATGGATCTAATGGCAAATGGATTATTGGTCATAACGGTTATTTGGCGAATTACCTTGGGTTATCGGCTTCGGAACAATCGTTCATGAAAGATGATATGATGTTTAATGTGATGGTGGTGGACGCACAAGCATGCACCAAAGATAATTTAGTTACTGGATTTTCAGATGCATCAGCTTTTTTACATACGGCGGACGCTTGCACGAATCACAATATTGGAGCAAGTGGTTTTAGTACCTATTTTGACCATGCAAAGACAAATAATAATCCAAATTCTGTTGTATTTGTAACGCCTAATTGGGGTTGGAGTTCTTGGTTGATTCCCACTTGCAGCGAACAAACGGTGGGTCCATACAATGAAAGTCCTGTTTGTGTGCAATATGGTAGAGTTGGAAATGGAGGTTGGTTTGCAGAAGGAAAATGGTCTATTCAAAATGGTGCAGCGACACTTTTGGCACAAGGAACTAAGTTTAATGTCGTGATTATAAATCCAACAAAATCGGGTTTGGAGGACTCTGAAAAGGCACAAGTTGCACATATAGAACAAAATAGTCCAAATCCGTTTCAAAAAGAAACAATAATCCCTTATTTTGTACCCGAAAACAGCCAAACTGCACAAATTGTGGTTTACAACAGTATTGGAAGCATTGTCAAAGTTTTGAAAATTCAAACCTTTGGTCAGGGCAAAATTGCCTTGCAAATGAATGATTTAATTGCAACAGGCTACTACAATTACGCATTGTTCGTGGATGGCAAACAGGTGAATGCCAAATTAATGTTACTTATTAAGTGAAAACCTAAAAACAAAATAGTCAGAGAATTTATTTCCCGCTAAATAATTGAAATACAATTATTTAGCGGGAAATAAATTTCCTGACTACTATATTTTTAGGATAAAATTCAAACAAAATCAATCGAATTCAAATGAAATATTTAGTTTTAATCCTAACTTTAAGTTGGATGCTGCGACCTTCAAAAACCCCTGTTTTAGAAGGTTACGTAGATATGCACACGCATCCATTCGCGCAAATCGGATTTGGTGGACGTGTTTTTCATGGGGCAATAGATGGGGATATGGATGAAATATTAGGAAAACCTTGTTGCAAGACGCATCATGGTTTGATTTCAATGCAAGCCATTCGACAAATGGAATATGGGCAAAAAGCAGATTCATTTCATACCAAACATTATACTTATAAAAATTGGACTCAATATAAAGACATTACACATCAACATATGTGGCATGAATGGTTAAAACGTAGTTGGGAACATGGTTTACGCGTGATGGTCGCATTGACGGTCAATAGTCGAACGCTGGCGGATGCTTGCGGAGGCAAAAAGCCAACCGATGATAAAACAGTGGCTGATGCACAAATAGATTCGATGAAAGCCTTTGTCGGGCGACATGATTTTATGGAAATCGCATATAACGCAGCCGATTTACGCAGAATTGTAGGTTTAGGACGATTAGCCATCATTTTAGGGGTCGAAATGGACAATATTGGTAATTTGCATCAAGTCAAAAACCTTACGGACCAAGCTATTGAAGCCGAAATTCAACGCCTTTTTGATAAAGGTGTTCGTTATATTTTCCCAATTCACGTTACGGACAATATTTTTGGGGGAACAGCGATTTATGAACCGTTTTTCAATTATGCCAATCGTCGTGAATCGGGGCATTATTGGGATATAGTTTGCGCAACTAAGGAAGATAGTATTGGTTTTCATTTTCAACCCGATAAATTTCCGAATAGTTTACCTATTAACCTTTTAAAGATTTTAAAATTGGGTTTATTTGCCAATCCACCTCAAAATCCTTCCAAAAACACTTGTGCAGGATTGCGTAATCAGCGCGGATTGACCTCAAAAGGAATTATTGCTTTGCGAAAAATGATGCAATTGGGAATGATGATTGATATTGACCATGCATCCCAACAATCGGTTAGTGACATCATGGCAATCGCTTGGCAAGTTAATTATCCTTTGAATTCGGGTCATAACGGTTTGCGCGGCGATTCAGGCAACGAAAATGGACGGACTTTAAGACAAATGGATACGCTTTCGCGGTTGGGCGGCATGTTTGGCGTAGGTTGGGGTAATGGGAATGCGGTAAGTTTTACAAAATATTTTAGTTCGGTTTTAAAGGCAATGAATGGTAAGAATGTTGCTTTGGGAACCGATATGAATGGTTTAGTAGTCAGTCCTTCGCCGCCAAAAGATACACCTGTAATTTATGATGCGACTTTTCAACGTTGCAAAACAGGTCAAATGACTTGGGATTATAATAAAGATGGTGTTGCACATTACGGATTATTGCCTGATTTTTTGAAGCATATTAAACAATTGGAGGGTGGCGCAAATATATTACAACAATTGAATCAATCCGCAGAGCATTTTGCACAAATGTGGGAAAAATGTGCCGCACTTTTGGTGGAGAAAAGAGTTTCTTCGGAAAAACTAAAAAGAAGTTAGATAACAATACATTTACAATATTACTAAATTTAACCA
>JBDKKX010000121.1:0-11701 GCA_039795795.1 Bacteroidota bacterium
CGCATACATTGCGCGAGATTTTAGCGGGCTTTGTGGTCGGTTTTTTGATGCAATTCGTAGCGTATAAACTATTTGTTTAAATAAAAACCAAAAAATTAAAATTCAATAACTTCCATGGAAGTACCAGCTTACCTGCTAAAAACCATTAATCAATTATTCGACATGGAAAAAAAATGTGCGCAACGCAATGATTTGCAAGCATTTACGCGCCATCTCGAACGCATAAAAAATACGCTTGCCTCCGAAGCAAATCTCAGTTGGCACAATCCTATCGGCGAAAAATACAATGAAACGCGCACGGATTGTGAAGCGAGTATCGTTGGAGATTCCATTAAAAATTTGGTAATTACGGATGTCATCAAGCCGATTATTTTTCAAAAAATAAATCAGATGAATTGGGTGATTCAAAAAGCGGTTGTCATTGTACAATCTAAATGAACAAATATTAAAATGGGATAGTCTTTTATTTAAAATAAAATATGCTAAAAAACATATTTTATAAAATTTTATTATTGAAATTATGAAAATTTACCATTTTTGAGGTAAATTGGAATCATTTTTGTCGATAATGTTGGAATGTCTTATCGTTTGTCACTCATTGTATAAAAAACTATATCATGCAAATCGTTTTAAATATTTCAAATCAGCAAGATTGGGCAATATTGCTTCCTTTATTAGAGCGATATTTGACGAAAAATGGTCAAAATTTGCAAAAATACTGAGGGGGTAATTCCAATCAGATTTTGACAGAAAAAATGCACAATTACGTGTTGAACAAAAAAATAAGTTAAAAAATGGAAAAAGTAATCATTGCAGAAAAACTAAAATTATTCTCTGAATATTGGAGTCCAAAAATTGTTGGAGAACTAAATGGACAGCACGTTAAACTTGCAAAATTTCAAGGTGAGTTTGTGTGGCACAAGCACGACAACGA
The DNA here is from genome assembly GCA_039795795.1 of Bacteroidota bacterium. Lineage (GTDB taxonomy): Bacteria > Bacteroidota > Bacteroidia > Chitinophagales > Saprospiraceae > JAAFJT01. Next base: position 935 of record JBDKKX010000121.1, read on the forward strand.
AGACGAAATGTTTTTAGTTGTTGAAGGTGTTTTAAAAATGGAACTTCGCGACAAGACAATAGAAATAAACAAAAATGAATTTCTAATTGTTCCAAAAGGGACAGAACATAGACCAGTTGCAGAAAAAGAGGTTTCAGTTATGCTTTTTGAACCTGCATCAACATTGAATACAGGCGACACAGAAAACGAGTTGACAAAACGCATTTTAGAAACGATATAGGGTAACAAAACGAATGAAGCCAGATTTTTAAATAAATTTCGGGAGACATCTGACGAAAATTGGTTAAAATTGGCAAAAAATACTGAGGGGTGGATAAAATTAAACCCTAATAAAAATGCCGTTCTGACTAAAAAAAATAAAAAAAAATAGCATCCGAGAACACAGCACTGCCGCCAAAAGCCCACGCTCGAAGGGCTAAACGGCAGTGCAAACGTTGGAAGGATTGGGTTTTCACGCGATCACACCTTCTGATAAAATTTATTTTGAAAGTGCTTTTGCCATTTTGGAGGTAAAAGAGATTTCAACCACGATTCTTCAACAAGCGATTCGATTGCGACAACGGAAGAAAATGTCTCCGAAGATGCCATCATTGCTGCTACCGCTTTGCAATTCGGTTGCAAACTGTACACTCGTAATGTTTCTGACTTTAATTGGATTCCAGAAATCGTTGTTTTTAATCCATTGTAAGTATATATTATATGATTATTTCCACAATAGTTGCCGTCGCAAAAAATGGCGTTATCGGTCACGAACAGCAAATTCCTTGGTATTTGCCTGCTGATTTAAAGTATTTTAAACAAAGAACGTTGAATCATTGGATTATCATGGGTCGAAAATGCTTTGAATCCATTGGTCGCCCGTTGCCGAAACGCACGAATGTCGTCATTACGCGCAATCCGTTTTTTATTGGGACGGGGGTTTTGACCGTTCATTCGGTTCAAGAGGCGTTGCATAAAGCGCGTTTGCAAGGGGAAAAAGAAGTTTTTATTATTGGTGGGGGCGAGATTTATCGGCAGACGCAATCGTTTTGGGATAAAATTTACCTTACGGAAGTTGATACGGAACCTGAAGGGGATGTTTTTTTTCCGAAAATCGCCGAAAATGAGTGGAAAATGACTTATGAAGAAGTCCATGAACCCGATGATAAAAATGAATTTAGATATAGTTTTAAAATTTTGGAGAAGAGATGAAATCTTTGAATTAGGATGCTTATGATTGGAAGTGGTTGTCTCAATAGGGTAAAATTTAATTTTTAGACCCAATATTATTGGGTTGTGATGCGAATGGATGTACGGATTTCACCGATTTCACGGATTCCTACGGATTTTGGGGACAAAAAATCCGTAGGAATCCGTGAAATCGGTGAAATCCGTACATCCATTCGTATCACAACCCAATAATATTTTGTGATTTTTTCTTTTGAGACAGCCACATTTGCAATTAAGATTTCGTCCCAATCGAAAATTTCCCCGTTTTTCTATTAAAAACCAACGTAATTTTGGTATAACGCAAGTTTTTTAAATAAGGACAACCTGCCATTTTCGACGTTTTGCAAAACGAGCGCAAACTTTCTGGCATTAATCTTCCCGTAATCACCATCCCTTTTTGAGGCAATTGCACATTAAAATTGAGTTGGCGCAAAGCCAATTCTTCCACCTCTTTCGGCACACCCACTCGATTGGGTTCAATAAAAGTACCTGTATAAATCGTTGGTAATAAATTAGTTACCTCAATTAAAGTATCTTTTTGAATCACAAAAGTTTGTAAATAAAGTTCGGTTGCAGCACCGTCCGAAAAACTTTTTTTATAAACGACAATCCCGCCGCCATCCTCTTTTTTGAATTTGGCGATTTGAACGTGAATCGTGCCACCACCTGTACCTGTGTCAAACCATTCTAAAAAACCATTTTTGGTATCCACTTTGACAGGGATTTTTTGCTCAACAGAACCAATTGTTTCATAATGTTTGCCTTTTTTATGAATCGGATTATCCGTTCCAATCGGCAATTCATCGTAACATTGTAAAATATCTAATTGGCTGATTCCCAAAGGAATAAAACTGAAAAATAGAAAAATTGTATAAGCTATCTTGTTCATTTTAATGTTGTTAAATGGTGGAAATTAAAATTATCGGCATCAAGATAAGCGTTTTTTTTTGGAACACATAGGAACATAGGGGACATAGGAGACATTGATTTGGAACACATAGGTACATAGGACACATAGATTTTTTTTTAATGTTTGGTTCTCAAGGGTTTAAAAACCCTATGTGTCCTATGTACCTATGTGTTCCAAATCAATGTCTCCTATGTACTATATGTACCTATGTGTTCCAAAAACGAAATTAAATCAATCCTTCCTTTAACAAATCGTGTAAATGTATCATGCCTTGATACGTCCCATGCGTTGCCACAACCAATTGAGTAATGCTTTTTTCCCGCATCAACGCCAATGCGTGAATCGCTAAAACATCCGGTTCAATGGTTTTAGGATGTAAACTCATAATTTTTTCCGCAGTCAACGCATTGAAATCCAATGTTTTAGAAAGCATGCGCCGCAAATCTCCATCGGTAATAATGCCCGCAACCGAATTGTTCTCATTTACAACCACCGTCGCGCCCAACCGTTTAGAAGTCATTTCAACAATCACCTTTTGCAACGAAGCGTCCCTCAAAACCGACGGCGCGTCGTGCAAAATCATCAAATCCCGAACCCGCAAATACAATTGTTTCCCCAACGCCCCGCCTGGATGCACCCGCGCAAAATCTGCTTTTGAGAATCCTTTCAATGTCAATAACGCCATCGCTAACGCATCGCCGATTGCCATTTGCGCCATCGTGCTGGCAGTCGGAGCGAGATTATTGGGGTCAGCCTCTCGGTGAATCGGCGTATGGAGAACAAAATCAGCCCTTTTGCCTAAAACCGACATTTTATTTGCCGTTACGCCGATTAAAATATTTCCATGTTGTTTCAAAAGCGGCGTTAACACTTTAATTTCAGGTGTATCCCCACTTTTCGATAAGCAAATCACTACATCCTCCGTTTGAATCATGCCCAAATCGCCATGAATCGCATCCGCCGCGTGCATAAAAAGCGCGGGTGTACCCGTCGAATTGAAGGTTGCAACCATTTTTTGCGCAATAATCGCACTTTTGCCAATGCCCGTACCAATAACACGCCCTTTTAAAGCGATTTTTTCAAAAATCACTTCTACCGCTTGGGTAAAATCAGGTTGTTGCAAACTGACGCGTAATCCTTGAAGGGTCGTGATTTCAATGTCCAACGTTTCTAAGGCGGTGCGCAAAATTTTATTTTCTGATAGGGTGCTTTTCATTTTTTTTACTTACTTTTGACTCCTTTTTGAAAAGGGCGCAATAATAGAAAATTTTTTTACAAAAAAGTATGCAGGACTGAAATAAATGTACTATTTTTAAACGCGCTTTTGTAGCAGGCGCAGTGGAATTAGGATTAAATGGGATTTTTTTGGGATTAAATGGGATTGATTTTTTTGGATTTTTGGGATTCATCCGAAAAATCCAAAAAAATCAATCCCATTTAATCCCAAAAAAAATCCCATTTAATCCTAATTCCAGTGGATTGTTTGTTAAAAAATAATATATATTTTTTATAAAAACCTATTAATATCAAAAAAATTCGTAATTTCGACTTTTGTAAAGTTTTGCCAAAAATCATCAAACTAAACTCGTAAATGATTAAGAATATGGTCGTGTCGAAGGAACAACTCTACGAGTCCTTGCACCAATACTTTGGTTTTGACAAATTCAAGGGAACCCAGGAGGAAATCATCATGAACGTCCTCGAAGGACGGGATACGTTTGTCATCATGCCTACGGGCGGGGGCAAATCACTCTGTTACCAATTACCCGCGCTGATGATGGAGGGCACAGCGTTGATTATTTCGCCGTTGATTGCCTTGATGAAGAATCAGGTGGATTTGATTCGTGGGTACAGTCAGGGGGATGATATTGCACATTTTTTAAATTCATCGCTTTCGCGCACGGAAATCAAAAAAGTGCGGCAGGATATCACCGAAGGGCGAACAAAACTCTTGTACGTCGCGCCCGAAACGCTGACGAAGGATGAAAATATTGAGTTTTTTCAAAATGTGGATTTGTCGTTTGTGGCGGTGGATGAAGCGCATTGTATTTCGGAATGGGGGCATGATTTCCGTCCTGAATATCGGCGGATTCGGACGATGATTGAGATTATTAGTAAGGATATTCCCGTTATCGCGTTGACGGCGACGGCTACGCCCAAAGTGCAAAGTGATATTGTTAAGAATTTGGATATGAAGGATGAAAAGATTTTTGTTTCATCGTTTAATCGGGAAAATTTGTATTACGAGGTGCGCCCGAAAGGAAAGCCTGAACAGGTGAATAAACAAATTGTTCAGATTGTGAAAGAGATGCAGGCGCGTTCGGGGATTGTGTATGTGCAGAGTCGGAAAGCGGCGGAAGATATTGCTAAAGTGTTGGAAGTCAATGGGATAATCGCTGCGCCGTATCACGCGGGTTTGGATGCAAAGACGCGGACGCAGACGCAAGATGGCTTTTTGAGTGAGGAAATTCATGTGATTGTGGCGACGATTGCCTTTGGAATGGGCATTGATAAGCCCGATGTGCGGTTTGTGATTCACTTCGATATTCCGAAAAGTATTGAGAATTATTATCAAGAAACGGGTCGTGCAGGGCGCGATGGGTTGGAAGGCAGGTGTATTGCGTTTTATTCGCATAAAGATATTGCGCGGTTGGAGAAGTTTTTACGGGATAAGCCTGTCGCGGAACGCGAAATGGGCGCGCAACTCATGGAGGAAATGGTGGCTTATACCGAAACCACGACTTGTCGGCGGGTTTTTTTGATGCACTATTTTGGGGAATTGTTTGAAAGCAAAAATTGTAATAAATTGTGTGATAATTGCCGTCATCCGCGTGCGAAAATCTTGATTCAAGAGGAGATGGAAGACGCTTTGGCATCGGTGGAGGTTTTGAATGAACAATATAGTGTGAAAACGTTGGTGGATTTCGTGACGGGCAGCGAAACCAAAGAAATGAAGGATTATCGTCATAATAAATTAGATTTATTTGGTTTCGGAAAGGAAAAACCCGATACGTATTGGACATCTGTTTTCCAACAGGCGATTTTGAATAATTTGTTGTTTAAAGAGATTGAACAATATGGGGTGGTGAAATTGACGGATAAAGGCAAAGATTATTTGGAAAAATCGTATCCTATCGAAATTACATTGAACCATAATTTCAATGACGATTCGATGGATCCAGAAGATGCGGCTGCTAAAACCGTTGCATTGGATGAAACGTTGATTCGGATGTTGCGCGATTTGCGCAAAACCTTGGCAAAACAGAAGAAAATTCCGCCTTATGTGATTTTTCAAGACCCTTCTTTGGAGGATATGGCAACGCAATATCCGATTACGATGGATGATATGACGAAAATTACGGGGGTCAGCGCGGGGAAAGCGGCGAAATATGCAAGACCTTTTATTACGATGATTGCGAAATATGTGGATGAAAATGAAATTGACCGTCCGCAAGATTTTGTGATTAAGCAGGTGGCGAATAAGTCGAAGACGAAAGTGACGATTATTCAAAGTATTGATAAAAAAATTCCGTTGAATGAGATAGCGCGGCAGAATCAATTGACCATGCACGACTTGATTCAAGAATTAAATTCTATTGTTACGTCGGGCACGAAAGTAAATTTGGATTATTTTATCAATGAGGCGGTCGATGAATATGCGCGAGAAGAAATTCATGCGTATTTTATGACGGCGGATACGGATGATATTGAGGTGGCGTATAAAATGTTGAAAGATGATGATATTCGATATGAAGAAATTGAATTGATGCGTTTGAAATTTTTGTCGGAAATGGCAAATTAAGAAAATTAGGGTTTTTATCACAGATGGAACAGATTGGACGAGATTTTCACAGATTTTTTTTAGGTTTTTAATCCTTAAAATCAAAAAAAATCTGTGAAAATCTCGTCCAATCTGTTCCATCTGTGATAAAAACCCTAATTTTCCAATTATTTTATTTCTTAATCAACAACAACTTGGTTGCAGAACGCCCGTTTGCCCCTTGCACCCGTATCATATATTGACCCGTTTGCACGATGCCGCTTAAATCCAACGAATAGGGGACATCACTTGCCGTCGTTTGCACGCGCTGCATTTCCGCGCCGCGCACATCATATATATATAGTGTCACTGCCGCTTGATTCCACTCGCGCAAATCCACAGAAACAACATTTTCCGCAGGGTTCGGAGCCAAATAAAGATTCGGATTTTCAGTGAAATTAATTTTCACTGGTTCCGAATGTTGCGTTTGACCATAAGCATCCTTGTATTGAATCCGATAAATGTTGATGCCATTTATCGGCGTTTCATCTGCGAAATCCTTGCCTTGCGCAGTGCCAATTGCCGCATAACGACCATTGCCTTCCAACCGTTCTACAATATAAGGTGTATTTTCAGCGACTTGTTGGGTAGCCCAATTCAATAAAGTGGTTTGTCCTGCCCGTGCGCCGTTCAACGTGACCGATGCTTGGGTCGCTACTGCGCAAGTTTGCGATGCTAAATTGGCTTTGGTAATCAATGAAAATGCAGTCGTACCCGGTAATTGCCAGAATACATCGTACCGATTCGTGCCGACCGTACCTAAATGCAATAATTCTACATAATAAAATTGATTCGCTTTCAAGGCAATACTTGCCGATTTCTGACCTGCATATTTCGTGAATTGTTGTATCGTCGTGAAACCTGTGAAACCTGCAATTTTGGTTTTATTCGCAGGTTTGTCATCGCTGGAAAGGTACAATTCAACGTCATCATCGCCCGTTACCGCAAACGTGTAATTGCCATCTTTTGGCGGGACGATGTAACCATACGTTTTTTCACCATACATATCGCCCGCATCGCCTTTTGAAAACGCAGAGAAAATTAATAATTCTGTTTTATTCGGCGTGTTTGGGAAATTTGGATGGGTGGTCAAATCTGCCAATGTCCAATCATTTAAAGTCAATCCTGTCCAAGAATCGGCTTTCAATTTGCCATCTGGCGTACAAGTCACAGGCGGCGGTGGCGGACAATTCGGCGCGCAACCTACAACCGTCGGTGCCGAAATGATAATACTGCCATTATGTGGATACGCATTGACCGTAATTTGGGTGTTAGAAACCTTCGCAACCAAGGTTTCAGCCCCTTGTTTCACAGTCAAATTGCCAGCAAGCACTAATCCATTCAAATTAACATTGATGGTGACAGGCGTTTTAAACAAATTTGAACTAATGGGTGCTGTTCCTGCAAAAGTGATTGTCAATGTTTTAGCCGTCGCGTCATACACGACCGTCGGCGTGTAAGCATCTTTTTGAATCTTATACGTAATCGCTTCGCTCGCCGTCGCAGACCAGATATTGCCCGCCGCGATATGCCCTTTGACGAAATCTAAATGCGCCCGATAATCCGATACAGGCACAGATGCCCAAGACGAATCGCCTACGCCATGCACTTCGCGCATCGCGTAACCGCCTGCGGCAATCGCTTGTTGCACCGCATCATTCAATAAGGTTAAATTAGAAGTTGGGTCGTGAACAAAAAAGTTCAAATTAAAAAAATCTGTAAAATTAACTGGGTTTAAAACAGCTTGTGTGCCAGACCGCGCACCCAAATAACCTAAACTTTTCAAACGGGTTAATACTTCTGGTGTGGATAAATCGTAAGGATGGATGAAAAAACGAGGGCGAATCCCTGCACCTTGCTCAATCAAAGTCGTGCTGCCATCCAATTCGACAGGGAAATCGGCAGGCGTATAAACCAAATCGCACCAACCGGGTTGGTACGCGCAACGATGCGTATGCGTGTGATTGATAATTTCATGTCCATGACTCATCATGCGGCGCGCATCTGCCCAATCATTTGCATCGCAATCTCCTGTAATCGCACCAAAACAAAATTTTACGCCCCGATTATAGGCAATCGTATCTGCATAATTGACAATACCGGGGGTTTGTGCTGCACCAAAATCGTCGTGAACGAGTGTGTAAGCTGCTTTTGCATTATCTTTCCAGGCGGCATAAGCAACAGTAGGAGTTTGCCCAAAGGCGTTTGTTGCCAGAAACGGCAATGTACTCAAAATCGTTTGGAACGATGTTTTGTACCAATTGTTCATTTTGATAAGTTTTGTTTTTTGTTTGCTCCGAAACAAAAATATATAAAATAATTTTTCTAAAAATTTCAGTTTTTCCCAACACCTAACAGGTTTTTAAAACCTGTTAGGTGTAATGCTATTTTCTATTTACACCTAACAGGTTTTAAAAACCTGTTAGGTGTAATGCTATTTTCTATTTACACCTAACAGGTTTTAAAAACCTGTTAGGTGTAAAACTATTTCGTAACCAACAACCTTTGCGTTGCCGAGCGACCCTCTACGCCTTGCACCCGAACCATATATTGACCCGTTTGCGGAATCTGGCTCAAATCCAACAAATAGGGCGTATCACTCGCTGTCGTGACAACGCGCTGCATTTCCGCGCCGCGCACATCATATATATATAGTGTAACCGTCGCTTGATTCCACTCCCGCAAATCGACCGCAACGACCTGTTGTGCTGGGTTCGGCGACAAATACACACTCGGCTTTTCCGTAAAATTTAACTGCACAGGCTCTGAATGCTGGGTTTGTCCATAAGCGTCCGTATAACGCACCCGATAAATATTCACCCCATTAATCGGCGATTCATCCGTAAATTGAATGTTTTGCGCCGTACCAATTTCCGAAAAACGACCATTGGGTTCTAAACGCTCCACAGAATAATCCGTATTTTCACCCATTTGGCTTTTTGACCAATCCAATAACGCTGTTTGTCCCGTGCGCGTCCCGTTCAAAGTGACCTTTGCTTGCGGTTGTTGTACGCTGGCAGCAGCACACAATTGAGAGGAAAAGTTCGCATTCCCAACCCCTGTAAAAGTGGATGAAGTCGGTGTTGTCCAATACAAACTACAATGATTTTGGTCTAAAACCGCTAAATGCAACATTTCTACATAGTAAAATTGATTGGCTTGCAACGTCACTACGGTTGATTTTTGCCCCGGATATTTCGTCAACTGTTGTGGATTCAGTGTCGTAGAACCTGTAAAACCAGCAATTTTGACTTTCTGCCCCGCTTGATTGGTCGTGGAAAGGTATAATTCCACATCATCATCGCCCGTTATCGTAAATTGGTAATTGCCCGTCACCGTCGGTCTCAAATAACCCGACAACCGTTCGCCATAATAATCGCCATTATCCCCTCTTGAAAATGTATTCATCGCCAATACATCTGTTGACGACGGTTTATTCGGATAGTTGGCATTATTTTTTAAATCTTGCAATGTTTTCGTATTCCTCTTGGAAAGTCCCGTCCAAACTTCTACTTTCAATTTGCCATCGACTACACAAGGAGATGGAGGACAATTGGGCGCGCAACCGCCTGTCGTTTGCGCACTAATCACAATATTGCCTTTATGAGGATAGGCATTCACCGTAAGTTTGGTTGATGAAGCCACCACAGGTAAGGTTTCAGTACCTTGTTTAGCGGTCAAACCACCCGTAAAAGTCAATCCATTCAATTGGATATTCAAGGTAACAGGCGTTTTGAACAAAGCCGTTTGACCAGATGCCCCTGAAAATTTAATCGTCAAGGTTTTTGCAGTCGCGTCGTAAGCAACGGACGGTTGATACGCATCTTTTTGCATCTTATACGTAATCACTTCACTTGCCGTCGCTGCCCAAAGATTCCCAGCATCCATTTGTTGTTTTACATAATCCAGGTGCGCCGTATAATTCGCTACCGACACTACTGCCCAAGACCCATCTCCAACCCCATGCAACTCGCGCATCGCATAGCCTCCCGCCGCAATCGTCGATTGAACGGCTGTATTTAAGCTGTTCAAATTAGAAGTGGGGTCATACACAAAAAAGTTCAAATGGAAAAAGTCATTAAAAGCCGCTGTATTAAAAGTGGCTTGTGTACCCGACCGCGCACCCAGATAACCTAAGGATTTCAATCTATCCAACACTTGTTGGGTCGATAAATCATAAGGATGGATGAAAAAACGAGGGCGTTCGCCCACATTTTGCTCAATCAAAGTCGTACTGCCATCCAATTCAACGGGGAAATTCGCAGGAGTATAAAGGTTGTTCGATGCGCACCAACCCGGTTGATAAGAACAACGATGGCTATGCGTGTGGTTAATCGCTTCGTGTCCATGACTCCTCATCCGACGGGCATTTGCCCAATCATTGGCATCGCACTCCGACGTAATCGCGCCAAAACAAAATTTTATACCGCGACTATACGCAATATTGTCCGCATATTGGGCAATACCCGATGTTCCGTCGTCTCCGAAATCATCATGTACAATCGTGTAAGCTGCTTTTGCGTTGTCTTTCCAGGGAGCATAAGCAACAGTAGGGGTTTGAGCAAAGGAGTTTATTGCCAAAAGCGGCAACGCACTCAAAATGGTTTTGAATGATACTTTGTAGCAATTGTTCATAGTGTAAATTTTGATTTTTGTTTGCTCCGAAACAAAAATTATGGAATAATTTTTCTAAAAATTTCAGTTTTAATACCTAACAGGTTTTAAAAACCTGTTAGGTGTAACTTTTTCATTTTTCACACCTAACAGGTTTTAAAAACCTGTTAGGTGTAACTTTTTCATTTTTCACACCTAACAGGTTTTAAAAACC
>JBDKKX010000122.1:0-11693 GCA_039795795.1 Bacteroidota bacterium
GAATTTTAAGGTATCGGTTTTCAAACTAAATGTTTCTCCTTCGACGATGACTTTGTCTTTGAAATACGCATCGCCATTGCCCGCATTGTAGTTGCCTTTTTTGGAAGTCAAGTTGGTTTTGCCGTCACTCAACGTTGCTTTGGTGTCGTAAGTGGCGATTTTGGTTTTCAAATCATAATTTAATCGTTTGGTGAACAATTTTTTATCGTGATTAACTAACGCGACTTCCTTGCCCGACAAATCTGCGGTACGTGTGAATCCTTTATAAAGGACAGAATCGGCGAAGATGTTAATCGAATCCGCTTGCCGAATGATGACGTTCCCGCGCGCAATGACATTGTTCAAATTGTCCAAAATCGCAGAATCGCAATACATCAGCGCGTCTTTGTGGCGCAAACACACGTCGCCGACGAGTTTGCGCACCATTTCATTTTTAATCATAATGAATTCACCGAGTCGCGCTTGTAGAATTTCTACGCCGCCTGTATCCACTGCGGGCGGCGCGACTTGTGCATTATTTTGATTTAAAAAATTGAATATCAATCCAATACAAACAAAGATTTTATTATATTTTAGCACAATGAATGATTTTAATATTTTTAAAGAACAAAAGTAATAAAAGCAACAAAAGAGCAACAAAAGTTTTGTTTCCCTTTTGTTGCTTTTGTAACTTTTGTTCTAAAAAAAGATTGTTACTTTTTTGCTAAAAGCGTCTAAAAAACGAAGCCTTAACAATCCTATAACAAACCCTAAATGTAAAATTTTTAAAAAAAGTAGGGCGAATATTCGTTTTCTTAAATGTAACTTTATAATTTTGTGTTATTAAACGGTTTTGACAAAAATATTGAAGCAATTAAAAATATTTACAAACAAATTCAGGATTCAACTGCACGACTCTGTGCCTCGTTTTTGCGTAATCAATTTGTTGTATATCCTTAAAATGATATTTTTTTTAAAAAATATTCATTGGGTAGGTAAATTCGCAATAATTCTATCATTTCTCTTTTAATACGAACTATTTTTTATATTTATTTAATTTTTTTGTATGAAAAAAATCTCATTAGTTTTAATGACAGTGCTGTTTGCAGTCAGTTTCGCGCTGGCGCAACGAACTATCTCAGGCACTGTGACGGGAGGCAAGGGGGAGACCTTGACCTTGGTTGGGGCAGCCGTACTCGTGAAAAATACGACAAATGGTACCGTAACGGATTTGGATGGCAAGTATTCATTGAGCAATGTGCCGACCACAGCTACCCTTGTATTCAGTTATGTGGGTTACACGGCGCAAGAGGTCGCGCTGGTGGATACGTCGAAGGTGGTCAATGTCAACTTAGCGGAATATCAACTTGATGAAGTGATTATAGTACCATTCGGACCAAGCAGACCAGATAAAGCAAGGGGTTACGCGGCGCAACAACTCGGTGGGGACAAATTAGCGGAATCCAATACGTTAAATGTCGTAGATGCTTTGAATGGTAAAGTCGCTGGCGCGCAAATTACCAGTTCATCGGGTGCTTTGGGTGCTTCTTCGCGGGTGGTTTTGCGCGGTCCGACTTCTTTGGATGGCAATAATCAAGCTCTTTTCGTTGTGGATGGTCTTAAAATTGACAACTCGGAGTTGGGTACAGAAACTTCTACGGCGGGTGTTTCTCAATCGAATCGGGCGATTGACATTAATCCTTCGGATATCGAAAGTATTACGGTATTGAAAGGGGCAGCAGCGTCGGCTTTGTACGGGATTGATGGCGCACGCGGGGTCATTATGATTACCACCAAAAAAGGCAACAAAAAAGGAAAAGGTTTATCGATTGAATATAGTAGTACGGTTACATCGAGCCAAGTCAATAACTTACCAGCACTCCAAAACAAATATGGTAAAGGTTCGGCTGGAAAAACATCTGGTTTTAATGCTTCTGCTTCGACTTCTTGGGGTCCGAAATTAGATACGATGTTTTTTGATGGCAAACCGACTGAATTTGATGGCAGTGGTACGTTGGTGGGCAAATCCAATCCATTGGCGCAAGCGGGTAGTCCTGCTAAAACGTATGACCCATTCCGCGTTTTCCAAACGGGTTTAGGCATTCAGAATAATTTAGCGATTTCGGGCGGCGATGCGGAAAAAACAGCGTTTCGTTTGTCTATCGGCAATTCAAACGAAGAGGGCATCATTCCTAAAAATACATATAATCGGACGAATATCACGTTGGGGACGACTTCCAATCTTTTGGACAATTCGTTGCATTTGCGTTCCACGTTGCAATATGTGAAATCGAATAGTCGTCGGATTCAACAAGGTTCTAATGTATCGGGTTTGATGTTGGGTTTGTTGCGGACTCCTGCGACTTTTGATAACGCAAATGGCGTTTCTGACCCTTCGAATGATCCTAAATCATACTATTTGTCAGATGGTCGTCAACGCACGTATCGGAATGGTACGGGTTATGACAATCCTTATTGGGTTATCAACAACGCGCCTTACACCGATGAAGTGAATCGTTTGTTGGGCAATCTTGATTTGACTTATGATGTGTTGAAAAAAGGGGAGATGAAGCTATTGAGTATCAATGCCAAAGTCGGTACAGACGTTTATCAAGACAATCGGATTCAAAAATTTGAAATCAATTCTCGAGCGGCACCTATTGGTCGTTTGATTGATGACCGTTATACGTATAGAAATTTAGATGCTTATTTGTTGGCATTAGGACAAGTGGCTTTGACGCAGGATTTGAATTTGAATTATACGTTTGGAGGCAATATGTACCAATCTAATTTGGACAATTTAACGGTACAAGGAGATGGTTTGGATAATACAGGGTTTGTGGATTTCAATAATACCAAAACAAAAACGGTTACGCCTTCTGCGCGCAATCACAAAAGTCTTTCGGTATTAGGCAGTTTTGATTTGGGCTATAAGAATTTCTTATATTTTGGGGTGACGGGTCGGAACGATTATGCCTCGAACTTGATTGTGCCATCGAAACCATTTAATGCAAGTGATATTTCATTTTTCTACCCATCTGCCAATCTTAGTTTTGTGTTTTCTGAGTTAGCAAAATTAAATTGGATGGATTATGGTAAAGTTAGGCTTTCTTATGGACAAGTGGGTGGTGGTGCGCCCGCGCCTTATTTGACTTCTACACCTTATAATGTACCGAAGCCGAATGATGGTTGGACGGATGGGATTTCGTTTCCTTACAATGGTTTGTATGGTTTGTCTTACAAAGATGCAATTGGCAACACGACCAAAGGTTCTACGAGTTTGAAACCTTCAAAAACAACGGATATGGAGGTTGGTTTTGAAGCCAAATTGTTTAAAAATAGAGTGACATTGGATGTATCGTTTTACAATCGTTTTTCAGATGACCAAATTTTACCTGTTCCTGTTTCGAGTGCTTCGGGTTTTAGCCAAGTGGTGTTGAATACGGGTGCTTTGCGTACCAAAGGGATGGATGTGGTGTTAGGTTTGACTCCTTTGAAAATAGAAGATGGATTGCGTTGGGATGTGAATTTTAACTTTACAAAGTGGAAAACGGTGGTGGAACGCTTGGCAGACGGCGTGAAAACACAATTTTTAGGTGGTTTTTCTTCTTCGGGTTCTTACAACATTGTTGGGGAAGAATATGGTCAATTGTATGGTGGTGCGTTCATGCGCACGAATGATGCGACGGGTACTAAATTTGACCCTGCTTTGCCGTACAATCCGAATGGTAAATTGGTGATTAATGATGATAAAAATGATGCGGATTATGGCAGACCGATGGTGCATCCAGAAAACATTAAGATTGGTAATCCAAATCCTGATTTCTTGCTCGGCATCACGAATACTTTCTCTTACAAAGGGTTTTCGATTTCTGGTTTAGTGGATATTCGTTCGGGTGGACAAATGTGGAATGGTACATTGGGCGCGTTGCACAACTTCGGGATGTCGGCGGATACGGAAAATCGGGATACAGAAACGACTTTTGAGGGCGTGAAAGCAAGTGATGGCAAAGCAAATGATATTAAATCAAAATTGGATCAATCTTGGTATCAAGGTTTAGGCAATGGTTTTGGGGCAGTTGCCTCTCAATTCGTCCAAAATTCGGGTTATGTACGCCTTCGTCAATTGAATGCAGTGTATCATTTTGCGCCGTCTTGGATTAAAAGAGCGAAAATGTCGGATTTAAGCGTTGGTTTCGTAGGACGGAATCTTTGGTTGAAAACGGATTACACAGGCGTTGACCCTGAAACGAGTTTGACAGGTGCGCGCAATAGCCAAGGGATGGATTATTTCAATATGCCGAATACGAAAAGTTGGGCATTTACCTTTGGTGTGAAATTCTAAAAAGGAATGATGAATGATAAATGATAAATGATAAATGATGAATTTTTTATAAAAATTTACGATTCATCATTATCATCATTCATGATTCATCATTCACCATTCATCATTTATCATTCTAAAAAAAAGTATAATCATTATGATTATTAAAAATAAAAAATCAATCGGTTTGGCGTTCGTTGCGGCAGCACTATTGGGGTTGAATGCTTGTAAAAGTTATTTCGGGGATGTAAATGTAGATCCTCATGCACCTTTAGATGCGTCTCCGGCTGCCATTTTATTAGCCGCAGAAACCCGTTTGGTTTATACCATTGGGGGCGATTTTGCGCGATATGCTTCTGTTTTCACGCAACATGTAGATGGTTATGACCGTCAATTTGCGGGTTATCAAAACTATACTTTTGTGCCTGCGGATTTCAATACGCCTTGGGATAACCTTTATGCTGGGGTGTTGATTGACCTTAAAAGTTTGGTCGCTAAAGCGGATGCAAGTGGTTATAATGCTTACGGTGGGGTTGCGCGGGCACTTCAAGCCCATACGTTGATGATGATTGCCGATTATTACGGCGACGCGCCTTATTCAGCCGCTTTGGATGCTACGAAGACGTTTCAGCCTGCTTATGATAAGCAATCTGCCTTATATACCACGATATTTACTTTATTGAATGATGCTCGTACGAAATTAGCGGCAGCGCCAGGGGTGTTGAAACCAGGAGCAACAGACATCATTTATGGGGGTTCGGCAGCGAAATGGACAAAATATTGCAATGTTTTAGCAGCGCGTGCATACTTGCATTTGGGCAAATTGGATGCAGCGAATTATGGAAAAGCCTTAGCGGAATTGGCAAAAGGTGGTTTTGCATCGGGTGCGGATGATGCTCGTTTTGCATTTGCTGGCAACGGTGTAGGCGACGCGCCTTGGTATCAGTTTAATACAAATCGGGGCGATATTGCGACAGGAGCGCGTTACAAAGCCATGTTGACGGCTTTGAAAGACCCTCGGATGGCATCTTATGGTGCAGATTTGGACGATGCGCATCCTATTTTCACGCAAACGCAAGCAGTATCTCTTGCCACTTTCACGGAGCAAAAATTCATCGAAGCGGAGTGTAAATTGAAATTGGCTACGCCTGATACGGCTGCTGCGCGGGCGGCGATGTTGGCAGGGATTCAGGCTTCTTTCACAGAGGCGGGCGTTGATGCAGCCGCTTACGCGCCGTATATTGCACAATCGGCTGTCGTGCCACAAGGCGCGCCTGTCACGTTGCAAGGCGTGATGATCCAAAAATATTTGGCATTATATACTGACCCAGAAGCGTATAATGATTGGAGACGGACGAATATTCCTGCTTTGACACCGAATTTAGGTACTTTTGTGCCGCGTCGCTTCCTTTATCCGCAAACGGAATTGGATTTGAATAGCAACACGCCAAAAACAACTAAATTGTCTGACCGAGTGGGTTGGGATATTCAATAATAGATTGAATTAAGAAGGAAGGAAAAGAAGGAATTAGGGACGCATCGGTCTTTAATTCCTTCTTTTCATTAATGAGCTATTTTGGTTCATTAATGAACCAAAACAGGTCATTAATGAACCAAAACAGTTCATTAATAAACCAAAACAGTTCATTAATAAACCAAAACAGTTCATTAATGAACTCAAATAGCACATTTATGCATTAAATTTTCGCTAAAATGCGTTCATTCATAAAGTCTAAATTATCTTTGGCAATTAAAAGCGATTCCACTATGAAAAAAAAATGTCCAAAGCGGTTTGAAATCCATCACGGCTTTATGTTTAGAAATCTTTTTTATTTACTGTTTCTGTTGCCCACAAGTCTTTTAGCGCAGTTCCACCTCAACGGCACTGCACGACAAATTAGTGATAGGTGTTTCCAACTCACCGATGAACAGTTTTCAAAAGTGGGTTCGATTTGGGATAGCACTAAAATTAATTTGAATGAATCTTTTGATGTCAATTTAGATTTATTTTTTGGTTGCAAAGACGCGAATGGTGCCGATGGCATCGTTTTCGGCTTCCAGCCGATTAGCACTTCGATTGGCGCGGTGGGCGAAGGCATGGGATTTTTGGGCGTGCAACCTTCGATTGGTATCGAGATGGACACGTATCAAAATACCAATCGCAATGACCCCACTTTTGACCATATTGCGATTTTCAAAAACGGGGATGTGACGCATGGCTCTGCGAATACCTTAGCGGGTCCTGTTTCGATTGACCCAAGTGGCAATGTCGAGGATTGCAAATTGCATAATATCCGTGTGACGTGGGATGCGGTCGGTAAAAAATTAGAAGTTTTTATTGATTGCGTCTCTAAAATTAGTTATACGGGCGATATTGTACGCGATATTTTCAATGGTGACCCAAATGTATTTTGGGGTTTCACGGCGGCGACAGGGGGGGCGGTTAATCGCCAAGAAGTTTGTTTTAAATTCGCCACTTTGTTAGATAAACCGTCGCGGGTCAATCTTTGTTTAGGCGATACCGTCCAACTCCAAGCGTATGGTGGTGTAACGTATCAATGGATGCCATCCACTGGTTTGAGCAATGCAACGGTCGCGAATCCCATCGCTAAACCCGATACTTCTACCACTTACACCGTTATCGCCAAAGATAAATGTGGTACTGAATTCCGAAAAGACATTCGATTGGAAGTCAATGGAGACCCGATTATTTTTGCATTGGGCAATGATACGACCTTATGTTTTGGAAATGTCGTCCAATTGGATGCTTCGGGCGTACACGCCAAGACTTTTCAGTGGTCAACGGGGCAAACTGATTCGATTATCTATGTTCGGGACAATGGTGTTTATACGGCTTTGCTCACGAGGGGGAATTGTAGCGCGACCGATTCGATTAAAATTCATTTTATTCGTCCGCCTGCGGTGGATTTGGGGAGCGATACGCTTTTGTGTGAACAAAAAAAATGGTTGATTCGGGTTGGTGCGGAAAAGGCAACGTATCGTTGGCAAGATGGTTCGACTTTACCTTCTTATGTGGTTATAGCGGCGGGCAATTACGCGGTGACGGTGACAAATCCTTGTGGACGAGATTCGGGTGCGGTGAAAGTGCGTTATGAAGATTGTTATAAAGTGTTCATTCCCAATGTTTTTTCGCCAAATGGGGATAATATGAATGACCTTTTGACGATTTTTGGGGATAATCATGTGCGGCGGATTAAATCCTTTCAGATATTTAACCGATGGGGTGGTTTGGTGTATCGAGCAGTGGATTTCGCGCCGAATGATTTGACCGTCGGTTGGAATGGGCGCGGCAGCAATGGACAAATCTTAGGAGCAGATGTGTTTGTTTATTGGGCAGAAATAGAATTTTTGGATGGTTCGGTGGTGACGAAAATGGGTGATGTTTCCTTGATAAGGTGATTTTAGGCGCGCTGGAATTGGGATTAAATTGGATTTTTTTGGGATTAAATGGGATTGATTTTTTAAGATTTTTAGGATTGTCGTATTTTATCAGATAATCCTAAAAAATCTTAAAAAATCAATCCCATTTAATCCCAAAAAAATCCGATTTAATCCTAATTCCAACGCGCCACATATTTTTTTTAAAAAAAAATCGGCGAATATTCGTTTTTTTAAAATAAAACTTTCTAACTTTGCAGAACAGAAGTTTTGACAAGAAAAAATTTAAAGCAAGAAAAATATTTATAAAACAAATTTATGATGCAGACGCACAACTTTGTGCTTCATTTCCAAGTAATTTTATTGTTACATCAAAAAAAAGGAATATTTTAAAAAAAATATCTTCCTTTTGTATGTGAATTTACAAATATTCTATAATTTTGATTTTTAGTTTTCAGCCAAATTATTTTTATTTTAAATTAGTTCTTAGTATGAAAAAAATCTCACTGGTTTTAACGATGGTACTTTTTGCTGTCAGCTTCGCGCTGGCGCAACGTTCCATATCAGGCACCGTGACGGATACCAAAGGCGAAAGTTTAATCGGCGCAAGCGTGTTGGTTAAAAACACGACGAATGGTACTGTAACCGATGTGGATGGTAAGTATTCCTTAACTGTTCCTACCTCCGCCACTACCTTAGTCTTTACTTTTGTCGGCTACAAAACCATGGAAGTTAGTATCGGTGCTTCCAACATCATTGATGTCAAATTGGAAGATGGTGCAGTCCTTGATGTCCTTACCATTGTCGAGACGGGTACGGGTATTCCGACGGATAAGCGTAAAATTTCAACGGATGTACAAGCGATTGGTGCGCGTGCGTTGCCGCCAACGCCTACAGCTTCCATTGACCAAGCTTTAGTCGGTAAAATCGCGGGAGCGCAAATCAGTTCGGTGAATGGTACGCCGGGTGCCAAAGCAAGTATCTTGTTGCGCGGTATCAACACCTTGAATCGCGGTACAAACCCGATGATTTTGATGGATGGGGTTGAATTGGGCGCGACGGATTTGAATTCAATCAATTTAGGGTCACTTGAACGCGTCGAGGTGGTTCAAGGAGCTGCTTCTGCGAGTATTTATGGGGCACAAGGGGCGAATGGTGTTATTCAATTATTCAGCAAGCGCGGCAAAAAAGATGAATTGAATATTGATTTCTCTTCTTCTTATGTGAATAGCTCTTATTTGAACGTTGGTGGTTTGCGTAAAGCGCAATTTCATGGTTTCAATTCCGACGCGAGCAATACAGTTATTGGTGGTTCTGGCAAAGCCTTGACTTTAGACCCGAATACAGGCGTATATTCTGAAAACGTGATTTGGAATAGTACAGACCCGACGGTTCAAATCAATAAGCCTTATAGTCAAAACTTGAAATATGTAGATCATTTTGCGATGTTTTTGCAAGATGCACCGACATCGAATAATAGTTTAAATATTTCGGGCGGCAAAGGTCCTGTGGATTTTGCCATCGGTTTTGGACAAAATACCCAAGAAAGTAACTTTATTGGCAACGGTAATTACAAACGCAATAATTTTAATGCGAATATCGGCATTGAATTGGCGAAAAATTTGACGTTGCGCTCTACAACGCAGTTGGCTTACACAAAAAGTACCATCAATGACGGTGGACAAAGAGGAACTATTTATGCTTTATTCAATACGCGCCCTTTTGCAGACTATTCGGTTAAATTGCCTGATGGCAATTATCCTGCTTACGTAGGCGACGCGGCGGGTGTGAATGCGACGAATCCATTCTATATCAATCAATATTCTACTTCTAATGAAAAAACGATGGATCTCGTGCAAGGCTTGAACTTGTCGTACACGCCGTTTAAATTCTTAGAATTGAATGCGAAATATGGTTTGAATTACCAAAATAAAGACAATCAATACCTTTATTCTAATCAAACGAATAATGCGAATGCGGTTTTCACAGGTCATAACTGGACAGGTTATGGGGGACCAAAAGGCGAAATTGATAATTTTATGTACTCTAAAACGTTCCAAAACTTGTTGACTTCAGCAACTTTAAGATTGGACGCAAAGAGAGATTTAGGAATCAATTTGCCTATCACGTCGAGTACACAAGTGGCTTACGATTATCGCAATAGACAATATCGGGCTTATGAAGTCGTGGGTAAAGATTTACCAACGTATTTGCCTGTGACGATTAAGCAAGCGGCTTCTCAACAAGTTTTGAATGATTACAATGAGCCATTCATTACTTTTGGGTATTTGGTGAATCAAAATTTCGATTTTGGTGAAATAGGCGGTGTGACAGCAGGTTTTAGAAGTGACTATTCTTCTGCTTTTGGCGGAGGTTCTTTACCGTTTACGTTCCCACATGCAAGCGGTTATTTTAGAGTTTCTTCTTTGGATTTTTGGAAAAACGGTGCTTTGGGTAAATTATTACCAGAAGTTAAATTGCGGGCAGCGTATGGCGAAGCGGGTATTCAGCCGAAACCATTTGACCGTTATGTAACCTTAGGTACGAAAACCATTGGTTCAACCAATGCTCTTTATTACCCATCCGCTCAAGCGAACCCAGATTTGGCTGTGGAGGTTTCTAAAGAAAAAGAATTTGGTGCAGACATCACGATTGCCGCAGGAAAAGGCGATTGGTTCAGCAGCATCATTTTTTCCCCAACGGTTTGGAGCAGAACAACAGATAATGCGATTTATGAAGTAGCGGTTGCGCCTTCGGCGGGTTACAACACGATAAAAGATAATGCGTTTTCATTGGCATCCAATGGTTTCCAATTCTCTTTGAATACCAAAGTGGCTTCTACGAAAGATTTTGATTGGACGTTTATCGCAAACTATACGCACCAATCTTCTGAAATCAGTGCGATTAAAGGACCCGATGTGGTTTTAACTTCGGCAGCAGGTAGTACGGGTTATGTTTTGAAACCGGGTTTGAAAGTAGGTCAAATTTTTGGATTTTTGGGATTACACTCTTTGACGGATAAAGCACCCGATGGCACATTCTTGTTGCCACAAGCGGATGTAGCAAGTTATGAAGTGGCGAGCAATGGCTGGGTCGTGAATAAAACGACAAAAGCACCTTATTTCTCTGCGACTCAATACAATTTTGGAGACCCGAATCCATTGTTTAATATGGCGTTTATCAATAGCATCACTTATAAGAAATTCATTACATTGAATTTCCAATTTGACTGGATTAATGGTAGCCATATTTACAATCAAACGAAAGAATGGATGTATCGCGACGGTATTCACAGCGATTATGAGCAACCGATTACGATTAATGGTCAAACGGGTGCTTGGTCCGCGTTTTATCGCGGGGTGTATGCAGAACGGTCTCGGAACGGTACAAAAAGTTATTTCTACGAAGATGCGTCTTTTGTGCGTTTGCGGAATCTTGAATTAGTGATTGATTTAGCGAAAGTGGTAAAAGTGCCTTATTGCAAGTCACTTCAAATGACCGTCGGTGGTCGGAACTTATTTACTTGGACGAAATATACAGGTTTGGATCCAGAAATCAACTCGTCTAATACATATAGTACAGGACAAGCATCGGCTTGGGATAGAGGTACAGACCATAACACGATGCCGAATTTACGGTCATATCAAGTAGGTTTCAGAGTCGGTTTCTAAATGGTGAATGATAAATTATGAATGATGAATGATAAATGATGAATCCATCATTCATAATTCATCATTCATAATTCATCATTAACAAGTGCTCATTTATCAAAAAAAAGAATAAAAATGAAGATTAATAAAATATCGGCTGCCTTTTTACTATTGTTAAGCGTATTCGTCGCGTGCAGCAAAGACGAATTAAATGTACTCAATCCAAACTTGCCGACTCCTGCAAGTGCGGCTACCGAACCGGGGATTATCGCTTTGGCGCAAGGCGTAGTGTATCAATCGGGTTTTCGGATGGATGCAAGTAGCAAATTTTATGATGGGGT
>JBDKKX010000123.1:0-11657 GCA_039795795.1 Bacteroidota bacterium
ACACACGGTCGTGTGTATCGCAATCTGATTTTTAATGGTAAATAAAACGTTGATACACACGGTCGTGTGTATCGCAATCTGATTTTTAATGGTAAATAAAACGTTGATACACACGGTCGTGTGTATCATAATATATTGATATTGAACGGAATCAATTCAAAAAAAACATTATTATATGGATACACACGACCGTGTGTATCTACGAATAACGGATACACACTACGAATAACGGATACACACGACCGTGTGTATCAACGAATAACGGATACACACGACCGTGTGTATCTTATGAATAACGTTGTGCGAATCAACTATTATTATATGGATACACTGCGATAAAAAAGCCTAAGCAGGTGACAAAATGCTCGCTTGTAATTGAAACCACATTTCTTTATCTTTTTCTGCCGTCCAAATTTTAGGATGTTTGATACCTTGTGCTTCTTCATACGCTCGCGTGACGTTGAACGGCATGCAATGTTCAAAAATCACATATTCACCAAAAATTGGCTTCATCAATTGATAAATTTCTCGATACGCTTCGGTCAAAGTTAAGCCTTTTGCGACTGCCGCTTTTGCCGCATTAAATAAAACCACCACATAATTCGATGTACTCCGAATCGCTTCTTCCACTTCTTCTTGACATAACAACGCATTTCCGCGTCCCGGAACGGCACATTCCGCATGAAAAGCCTTTAATTTGTGCAAAGTAGCAGGCCATTCTTGCAATTGCGCGTCGCCACAATAAGGGGTTGCCCCGTATTCCAACAAATCGCCACTAAAAAGGGCTTTACAATCGGGCACCCAAGCAATAATATCGCCTCTCGTGTGACCCGCGCCCAGCATTTTCAGTTCGACTTTTCGTTTACCGAGATGCACGGTCATATCGGTCGAAAAGGTCTGCGTCGGATACGTCAAGTGTGGAATAGACTCCACCGACCGAAATAATCGCGGAAATCTATCGGTTTCACTTTTGAAATCTTGTTCACCGCGCTCT
Source organism: Bacteroidota bacterium (assembly GCA_039795795.1). Classification (GTDB taxonomy): domain Bacteria; phylum Bacteroidota; class Bacteroidia; order Chitinophagales; family Saprospiraceae; genus JAAFJT01. Next base: position 995 of record JBDKKX010000123.1, read on the forward strand.
TCAATCATGCCCAATGTTTTATTGGAGCAAATAATTTCCGCGCCTTTGAACGCCGATGCACCCAACACGCGCACCGCGTGATAATGGCTCAATACCAAATATTTAATGGGTTTATCGGTGACAGACCGAATTTTATCAATCAACGCCTGCGCCATGACGGGCGTAGCCTGCGCTTCCATGACCAAAACGCTGTCTTCCCCGATGACGACCGCACTATTTGGGTCGCCCTGAGTGGTGTACGCATATACGTTTTTCGCTATTTCAGCAAACGTAATTTTTTTCTCGACGGTGTCGCCAATACTGGCAAATTTTTTTTCCATGTTGTTTTGTTTTAGTAGAGAACAAGAGGTGGCACGAAGCACAAAGAAAGCAAAAGACTTTCATTTTATCGTCATTTTTTTTTAAATTTGTGGCAAATAAAAATATAATATATATGAAAACTTTTCTTTCTGCGGAATGGCGGTATTTGATCAATTTCCGTACTTTTGGCGGATGGTTCACCGATTCAAGTGATGGGTGGGCAAAAATTTTAAATTAATCATCATTTATAATTTTTACAACATGTTCAATCGAAAATCAATTCTCGGCTTCATTGCATTGGCGATGACTTGCCTTTTTTTTGCCTGTAAATCCGAAGCACCAAAAGTATCTGACTCTAAATCAGATAAAAAATGGTGGAAAGAAGCCATCGTTTATCAAATTTACCCGCGCAGTTTCAAGGATAGCGACGGAGATGGCATTGGTGACTTGAAAGGCATTCTTTCCAAATTGGATTATATTAAAAGTTTAGGCGTTACGACCGTTTGGCTGAGTCCGATTTACAGTTCGCCGAATGATGATAATGGTTATGATGTGAGCGATTATCGCAATATTATGAAGGATTTTGGGACGATGGCGGATTTTGATGCCTTGCTCAAAGGCATGCACGAACGCGGTTTGAAATTGGTGATGGATGTGGTGGTGAATCACAGCAGCGATGAACATGAATGGTTTAAACAAAGTCGCAGTTCCCGCACCAATCCGTATCGCAATTATTACCATTGGTGGCCCGCAGAAAAGGGAAAACCCAATTATCGATATAGTTTATTTGATGTCAATCACGACGCTTGGAAATATGATTCGTTGACCAATGCGTATTATTTGCACTATTTTTCAAGAAAACAACCCGATTTGAATTGGGAAAATCCGAAATTACGGCAGGAAGTGTATGATATTATGAAATTTTGGGCGGCGAAAGGAACAGATGGTTTTCGATTGGATGCGTTTCAGTTCGCGGCGAAGGATACCGCATTTCCTGCTTTTCCGAAAGGGTTTGAAAAAGATTTCATTCAATATTATGCGATGGGTCCGCACCTCCACGATTATTTGAAGGAAATGAATGAACAAGTTTTTAGCAAATACGATGTGATGAGTGTGGCGGAAGGCGCGGGCAAAACGTTGAAAGATGCACACGATTTGGTGGATGCCGACCGACATGAATTGGGCATGGCGTATGCTTTTGACGGAGTGGATGTCGCGAAAATGGAAGGGTATAGTGTGGTGCATTTGAAAAACGTGTTTAGCCATTGGGATAGCGCGTTTGCGGAAAAAGGCTGGATTTCCATTTTCCTTTCCAACCATGACCAAGCGCGTTTGGTCAGCCGTTTTGGGAATGATAAACCTGCTTTTCGAGCAGTTTCGGCTAAAATGTTATCCACTTTTTTGATGACGATGCGCGGCACACCATATTATTATAATGGTGATGAATTGGGGATGACGAATGCGGGTTTTGACAAAATCGAAGATTATAATGATATGCCGACCCTTAATGAGTACAAACATCAAAAAGAAATTGGCGGCGATTTGAAACAATTTATGAAGCGGGTTCAATTTGAATGTCGGGATAATGGTCGTACGCCTTTTCATTGGGATAGCACTTTGAATGCAGGTTTCACGACGGGTAAACCTTGGTTGAAAATGAATCCCAATTATACCAGCATCCATCAAGCGGCTCAGGAAAAAGACCCCAATAGTTGTTTAAACTATTTTAAACAAGTGACCCAGCTTCGGAAAGCAAATCCTGCTTTGGTTTATGGCAAATATACGCTTTTGGATAAAGAGAATCCGAATGTTTATGCGTACACCCGCGAGTGGGAAGGCAAAAAATTATTGATTCTTTTGAATTTTAAAGAGACGAATGCGACGGTTCAAATTGGTTTTGATGTTAGTAAGGCGAAGGTTTTGCTGGGTAATTATCCTCAGCCTTCGGTGACAGGACAGTTGAAACCGTATGAAGCGGTTGTTTTGGCGTTGAATGAGTAGGGGAGGGGGTTGGAATTAGGATTAAATGGGATTTTTTTTGGATTAAATGGGCTTGATTTGTAGGATTTGTAGGATTTGTAGGATTAAAATCCCCTAAATTCTACAAATCAATCCCATTTAATCCCCAAAATCCTATTTAATCCTAATTCAAAGACTTTCTTCCGTTTTAAGGTGATACCAATCCACATGCCGAGATAGATACATCACCGTCGCTAAAGCTGTGAACAAACCCACACTGCCCATCAATAAAGAATGCGCCTCCAAACGAATCACAACAAAAACAAAAATATATAAAAAAGATAAAATACCCATAATGCCCGTCCCATATTTTTTATCCTTGAAAATACCCGTCGTGTAAAACCCAATCAAGCTAATCGTCATCACGGCGGCAACCAAATACGCAACATCATACGCTAAATATTCCGCAAAAGAGATGAGCAAACTGTAAAAAATACACAACGCCAAGCCAATTAAAATATATTGAAAAGGATGCACTTTTTGTTTATTCAGCACTTCCATAAAAAAGAAGGCTAAAAAAGTCAAAGAAATTAAAAGAAAAGAATATTTGACGGTGCGTTCACTTTTGGCGTAATGATCGCCCGATAAAAATAAATTCACTCCAAACGCAGATTGTGCTAATGCTTGTGCGTAAGCATCCCCAAGCCACATTTGCGGATATTTTCGATTCAAATACGAGACTTTCCAATCTGCTTTGAAGCCCTCTTTGATTTCGTGTGCTGCGGGCAAGTACGCCCCGCTAAAACTGGGGTGTTCCCAATTGGAATTCAATTTAATCTTGGTTTCCGCGCCCACAGGCGTAAAATGCAATTTAGAAGTCCCTTTTAAACTCAAATTAAACTCAAAAGCAGAACTATTTTGCGGATTTATCGACACGGCTGCATGCACGCCAGAGGGTAAAACGCCTTTCGCTTCAATGCCAGAGGCAAATTCGGTTTCAAGATTATCCCATTTGACTTTAATCGTTTCCTCAATGCCGCGCAAATCACTAATGCCCATATTCAAAGTCGCGTTTGCCCAAACAATGTCGCCCGCAGGAATATTCAACGTGCTGAAATCTTTGAAATCAAATTGACCTGAAAATTTAGTTTTTGAATTGTAAACCACAATTTCATACACATTCCGATGGCGAATTTTAGAAATCATCTTGCCATCAATATTCAAATTGGTGGGCAAAACGGTTGCATAAGCCAATTTTTTAAGCGGTTTCCCATCTTCATACTGCGCAATATAATATGGAATCGTCAAAATGGGACCCGTAACCACCTGTTCTAAACCCCAATCCGCACTCACTTCGGATGCGGCTTTGTGTTGTCGTTCTTGCCGTTCCGTGATAAGCCCCGAAATCATCTGAATCGGAATTTGCATCATCAATACCAATAAAAGGATGATTGATGCTTTCACTAAATAACCATTCCGTTCGATAAACGAAGGCTGTGGAGGCGTGTTTGAAGGCGGTACTTCATTGAATTGTTGTAACATACTCATATCGCTGATTTTAAATAATTTAAAAATAAATAATTTGTTTTAAAAGATAACTCTTTGAAAAGAACTTTGATTTTCAAAGTTGAATGACAAAAAAAATCGCAGATGCTTAAAAAACAATTTTATTTAAAAGAACTTTGATTTTCAAAGTATATTTTAGAGACGCAGGAAAATGTTTTGGTCACAAAAAGAACTTTGATTTTCAAAGTATTTTTATAAAAAAAACGAGCTACTTATTGCTCCTTTTTTTGCAATCTATGATTTGTTTTACGATTTAGGCGCGTCGTCCTGTTTTCCAAAATGCCACAAGGCTTCCAAAGCATCCAAATGCTCCGTAAACGCTTTTTTACCCAATTCCGTTGCCCAATAAGTGGTTTGCGGCTTTCGCCCCACAAATTGTTTATTGAATTCAACATACAATTCCGCCTCTAACCCTTTCAAATGACTCGCCAAATTGCCATCCGATAAAGATAATAATTCTTTCAAAAGGGTAAATTCAATGCGTTCGTGCACCATCAGCAACGACATAATCCCCAATCGAATCCGACTATCAAAGGTTTTATTTAATTTAGCAATAATATTTTTCATTGTACAGGCACTTTTGATTTGATGTGAAAAAATTATTTTTTATCATACTTCAAATACATTAAAGTACCATATATAATGTGCATGATTCCAAAGCCTAATGCCCAAAATTCTAAGCCGTAACCTAAGAAAAATGCACTTGTTAAGCCCAAGGCAATCTCCACTAAACCTAAATAAAAAATAGTTTGTAAAGTGTATTTTGAGCCGTTGACTAATGCCAAACCGTAAAAAACAAGCGTCGCAGGTGCCACAAATCCCAAACAATCATAATACATCAACGCAAGGCAAAAAACACCGCCTGTCACTAATGGAATCCCGATATTGGCGGTCAACCGAAGGGCAGTGCGGTCAAAAAGACTTTGCTGATTTTGAACCGCCTTCCGATATGTGAAGTAAAAAGCTGTCAAAATAGACAAAAAAATCGTTGCCGCCGCGTCCAAAATGAAAAACGTGGTATAGTGCATGCCCCATTTGTTTTGAGCAAAGGCTTTTTGAAAATAGGCAGGGGACGCGCCTTCAAAGGGGTAGGTATCCAAATATAAGTAGGCAGCACCCGCGCCTAACAAGGCGCACACGCCTGCACAAACCCCAGAAAGTCCACTCAATGAGATAAATCGAGTCGAACGTTCCATCATGGTTCTAATTTCTTTAAGGTCTTGTAACGGATTATAGGCGTTCTCCATATTTAAAATTTACTTTTGGGTTAAAAAAGAACTTTGTGCTGCAAAGTTACAACTTTTTTCAGCACTTGCAATTTATTTCACTGTAAACTAAAGCACTTCCTCAAGTTGTGAGGTACTTGGAATTAGGATTAAATAGGATTTTTTTGGGATTAAATAAGATTGATTTTTAGGATTATTCGGATTTCAATCCAAATAATCCTAAAAATCAATCTTATTTAATCCCAAAAAATCCTATTTAATCCTAATTCCAAGTACCTCACAACTTAGATTAATTTAATTTTCGATACATCTCAAAATTGCTTAATTTCATCCGTTGCAACCAGTGGCAAAAAGAAACCCGCAACACTCCTAAACCATATTTAGAACTCCGCGCAAAATTAATCGAAGATGCTTCCTCAAAATACTTCGTCGGACAAGTCACTTCCGCAATGTCAAAACCTGCATAAATAATTTGCGACAACATTTCATTGTCAAAAACAAAATCATCATTATTTTGATTATAATTGATGCCTTCTAAAACCGTTTTTGAAAATGCTCGATACCCTGTATGATATTCCGATAACTTATAATTGACCAACAAATTTTGCGTCATCGTCAAAAAACGATTCGCAATATATTTATACAACGGCATCCCGCCGCGCAACGCTCCTTTCCCCAAAATCCGAGACCCCAAAACCACTGGATACAACTCATCTCCAATAATATTGACCATCGCAGGTATCAATTTGGGCGTATATTGGTAATCGGGATGCAGCATAATCACAATATCGCCCCCCAATTCCAATGCTTTATTGTAAAGCGACTTCTGATTCCCGCCATATCCTTTATTTTTTTCATGCACGAGGACATGCTGAATCCCAATTTGGCGCGCCAACTCTTTGGTATGATCCCGACTCGCGTCATCGCACAAAATCACTTCATCCACCAATGGAAAAGGAATTTCTGCATACGTTTTTTCCAACGTTTTCGCCGCATTATAAGCAGGCATGACTACAATGACTTTTTTACCTTGATACATGAGTGATTGATTATCAATAATTTATAACGAATTAACTTGCGTCAAGTTTTAAACTTGACGCAAGTTTTGCACGTTTACTTTAAACTTACCTTGCAATTTGGAGGCAAAAGTAAAAAAAATTGCGTCAACCGAACCGTTTTTACACAAGGGAAGTGGAAAAAATAATATACCCGCGATTTCGCCACGAATTACACGAATTTGCACGAATTTAGTGAAAATTTGTGTAATTCGTGGCGAAATATAGGATACGAATTGAAACACAGATGACGCAGATTGGACAGATTTGCACGGATTTTTTTTGAATTTGCGCTTAAAATAGAGCATTAATTCAAAAAAATCCGCGCAAATTCGTCCAATCTGCGTCATCTGTGTTCCAATTCGCTCTCTTTTATTGCTTCACGACCTTTTTGTATTGGTTCGCAAAGTGGAATTGATACACACTATTCGCCAAATCCGCCATATCTATCGCAAAATGATCATTCCCGCGTTGTAAAACCTGCGTTTTAACACAACGACCTAATAAATCATAAATCCGTAACGTCGTAGGCTCAGTTAATGGTTGTTGGGTCGTCATTTGCACCATGCCCGTCGTCGGATTGGGATAAACTTCGTAAGGATTGGTATAAAGGTCGCTCGTCGGAGTACAAACCAATGTTTGAGTATTCACCCATTGAGCATCTAAATAGCCATTCAAATTGCCCAAATGTTGTTGTGAGAGTTGGGCAGTTTTGACATACAAGTACAAAAGCGTATCATTCGCCGCAATCCCTTGTAAGTTATTCGCAAACCCAATAATGTAATAATTGTTTCCAATCCCTTTTCCATTCGCCGACACCTCAAAATCCGCAGGATGAGCCGACTCGACCCTCAAAATATCCGCATCGGGTATATTCAAGAGTTGAAGGTCTAAACCGCGAGTGATTGCATCCGCAAAGACAGGGATTTTCCACTCATTTGCCACTCGGGTTGCCCGACAGAACTGAACCATTAAGTTATTATTCTGAAGACGGATGCCGCCAGCAAGGGTCGTTGTATCCGTATCTCCGTTCAAGTCGCCGAGTGTAATCATATTGATATTAAGATTGGGCGTATCACAAGTCGTTGCTAAATTCGGAACCCGAAAACACGTTTGAGGCGTATCTGAATTTTGTAGCACAAATTGATAATCGCTGGTCAACCGCCCTCCACTATAATCCGAAAAATTGGTGTAAATCCCCACTGCTCTTCGCCTCAAAATGGTAACATCTAAAGTGGTAATCAAACCGTCATTATTCACATCCGCCGCCATTTTTTGGCGCGGTGTCAATACTTGATTGCCATGAAGGTAGTTGCGCAATAAAAAAACATCGTATCCTCCAATGAGTGGAGAACCAATTGTAGGCGGAGCGCGGTGTATCCGAAAATAACGGAAACTATCTAAACGCACAAAGGCATTGGCATTGTTATCGGCGACAATCGGGCGATTCAAAAGCGTACACGTATCGCCCGCAAAAAACGTTATCGGCTTTGTCGTTCCTGTAAGCGCATTCCCATTCGGACGAAAAACTTGAATCTTTGCAACCAATGGACTGGATACTTCAAAGGACTTATTGGCATTATCCCGAGTCGTCCCCGAAACAATCCGTTCTTCCAACACCTTCAGGTTGAAAGCACTGGTCGCACGCGGCACCGCAAACGCGGGACGCAAACGGAATGGGATTTTCAAGACATTCGTGCTGCTATCGCCTTGAATACAACCCGTTTCTAAATCCACCGTGATAAAAAGCGTATCTTTCCGAATACTATAAAACACGCGTCCACTGCTATCAATCGCTGTCCCTTTTTGAATGGTCATGTTCGGTTCAAAATATACTTTGGTCGTATCGAATTGAACTTTGAGCATGAGCGCGTCCATGCAATTCCGTTGAGTATTCATGTTGATATGCAAGGTCGCGGGTTGTGCGCCGCCACATTGAGCATCCGTGACTTGGAGTTGATAGAGTTGGGAAGAGACAGGTTGAGCAGCAACCGTAAACGATGCCGTAGCCGTACAGCCCAAAGAATCCGTAATCGTGACCGCATAACTCCCGACACTGACATTGGAAAGCGTTGCGGTGATTGCCTGATTGTTCCAATGATACGTATAAGGCGCACGACCATTCGTCGGATTCGCCGTTAAATTATTATTGCTCCGCGTAATGTTTGCCGCTAAACCACAATTCACAACCGTTAGGTTGGTGACCAGAATACTATCACAAAGCCCACTCCGAAATATCGTATCTCGATAAGTGCCTGTGGTGCTGTAAACATGACCATTGACCGTCACACTATATCCTTGCTGAAGGGTGCGATTTTGAACCCCCGTCACTTGGCAATTACTGAAAGATGCCGTAGCAGTGCAGCCCAACGCGTCGGTGATTGTGACCTCATATACCCCCGAAGTCATATTTTGTAAGGTTGCCGAAGTGGATTGATTGTTCCAAAGGTAGGTAAAAGGTGCCGTACCCCCTGTCGGCATCGCCGTTAAAGTCGTTCCATTGCGTGTAATGGCGGCGGACAAAGTGCAAAAAGAGAATTTGGATAGACCATTCGCCGTACCCACCCACTTGTTCCCTTGAGCATCAATGGCAATGGCGGTTGTTGTGTTACTGGCTAACCCACTATTGGACAGATTATAATGTGTCCAGTGAGCCGAGAACAACGTTGCGTCCAATTGAACCTGGTTTAAGCCGTCGCTTGTCGCCAACCACTTGTTCCCTTGAGCATCAATCGCTATTCCGCTAATGCTAGAAGCATCTAACTCATTTGTGTAGTAATTGTTCCAATTGACTCCATCAAATTGGGTTAGAGACTGACCACTCAACCCAAACCACTTCTTCCCTTGAGCATCTACCGCTATGACATAAACGTAATCTGTCTGATTCGGATTGGAATTCGTGTAATTTTCCCAAACGTAGCCATTAAATTTGGATACGCCATTTTGATTTGCCCCAAATGCAAACCACTTATTCCCTTGCGCATCTATCGTCATAGCGGAAATATTAGAAGACGGTAATCCAGTAGGGATGTTGGAGGAAGGGTCATAATTTTCCCAACTGGAACCGTTGAATCGGAATACGCCGTGATTCGATGTGCCCGCCCAAATGCCTTGAGCATCACTTGCTAAACATCGGACATTACCTGGTGTATAGTAAGTATAACGGGCATCGTAAGTCGTCCAGTTCGTACCATCAAATTTGGATACACCAACGCTTGTGCCAAACCACTTGTTCCCCTGAGCATCGAACGTGATGCAGGAAACATCATTAGCCACTAACGTACTATTAGAAGTGTTGTAAGTCGTCCAGTTGGTGCCATCGAATTTGGATACGCCCGCGTTCGTCCCAACCCACTTATTCCCTTGCGCATCTATCGCTACGGTTAGGATAGTATTAGCCGCTAACCCACTATTAGAAACCTTGTGAGTCGTCCAGTTGGTGTTATCAAATTGAGATGCACCCATTTTCGTCCCAAACCACTTGTTCCCTTGAGCATCAATCGCTATGGCGTAAACATCATCATTCACTAACCCCTCATAAGTATTATACTTAGTCCAAGTAGTGCCATTCCATTTGGATACGCCACTGTTGCCCCCAAACCACTTATTCCCTTGAGCATCTATTGTAACGACATCAACAGCGTAATTTGTTAGCCCACTATTGGAAGTGTTATAAGTCGTCCAGTTGGTGCCCTCCAATTTAGACACGCCATTACCCGTCCCAAACCATTTGTTCCCTTGAGCATCAATCGCTATGGCTTTAACAGCATTATTCGTTAATCCACTATTAGCAGTGTTATAAGTCGTCCAAAGAGTGCCATCGAATTTGGATACGCCATTATTCGTAGCAATCCACTTGTTTCCTTGAGCGTCAATCGCTATGGCTTTGACAGCATTATCCGTTAATCCACTATTGGAAGTGTTATAAGTCGTCCAAGTAGTGCCATCGAATTTGGAGATGCCATTGCCATAAGTCCCATGTCCAAACCACTTGTTGCCTTGCGCATCGATAACAACATTGCTCACATAATTAGACGCTAACCCGCTATTGGAAGTGTTGTAAGCCGTCCAAGTCGTGCCATCAAATTTGAAGATGCCACTGTTATATGTCACAGCCCACTTGTTCCCTTGCGCGTCAATGGCGAGAGCGATAATAGCCGAACTCGTTAATCCACTATTGGAAGGAAGATAGCGCGTATAGTTCGTGCCATCAAACTTCCACATCCCTGTACTGGTGCCAAACCATTTATTGCCTTGGGCATCTATGGCAATCGCATTCACCACTGGAGTTGCAAAATAGTTTGTACATTGTTGGGCAGTTGCGTCCAATGGAAATGCGCTCCCAAATAAGACCAACAGGACGGAAAAACGCAGCCAATAGGCTGTTAATTGAATCGTTTTCATTTGGAAAACTTTGTAAGAGAATTTGTTAAAAAATATGTTTGGATACATTGCGATACAAATGGATGTACGGATTTTACGGATTTCACGGATTGGTACGGATTTTTTCTTGTCCTTCCGTAGGAATTCCTACGGAAGGACAAGAAAAAATCCGTA
>JBDKKX010000124.1:0-11544 GCA_039795795.1 Bacteroidota bacterium
TTTTTTGATATATAGGAACCGCTTTCGCTTGCATCGCCATTTTAATATGAGGATACTTTTTATGAATCGCCATCATCACTTTTAAAGTAGCAGCCTTGTCCGCAACCGCCAAAGTTGCCGATTGACGACTCATAATTTGCGCAATCATCTGCGCAACTGCCTCATTTTTCATCGCTTCCACCTCCAAAAATTGAAAAACACGCAATTTGGCTACCCCAGAACGATTCACTTGCGATAAAACAGTTATAAAATATTGTTCTAATTTATGAATAGTTTCTGGCTTATCGGCTGCATAAGATTCCAAATAATTAGTGGCAAATTGTTGCAAATTCTGCGACGGATGCTGACTCAATTGTAATAAATATCGCTCTCCTTCTTCCGTTTTGAAAAATTTCGCAATCATTTCTTTTCCAAAATTCTGTACATCGGGGCGCGTACTGTCGCAAACAAAAACTAAATTCTCAGGAGTCCACTCGCGGTCGGTAAACGTATTTCGGAAATATTCATAAGACCAATTGCGCATATCATCGTGTTTAGAATCCAAAATACGCAAACTTTCTGCGGATTCATATTGAATACGCCCTCTATTTTGTTCATATATCTTTTGAATCGTTTTGCGCACTGCTACTAAATCGTGGTTGCCTAAACGCACTATTTGCCTGATTGTCAATGCAGTATGTGGTACTACTTTTTCTAATAACAATTGTCCAAAGGCTTGCCGTACCGTTTTACTCGAATCAATATAACGCAACATCGTTTCTGTATCCAAATGCCCTAAATGTTGTGCAAGCGATTCTTTGAATAATAATAATAAATCTTCGTGCAAACCTGCGGAAGATTCTTGGATTCTGAAAAATCCAAGCATTTCATCCACCCATTGACGACCAAATGCAGCATTTTCTTTTGCCAATCGAGCAATCGTCGGACGAATATTTGCCCTAATTTCTGGATGCACGGACAAACAAAAAGCTTGCAACGTTTTTTGACTTTTCAATAAAACAGCCGTCGGCAACTTTCCAAATAAGGTGACACCTGCACTCCGCACTTCTGGCACAGTGGAGTTTATTAACGAACCGATGATACCATCGGGTAATTTTTCCGCAGGTGTATGATGATTTGCCAATAATTCCGCACCCAAAATTTGAATGGAACTCATAGGATTTTTCAACATATTGTTGATAACACCCATTTCTAAGTCCTTCAATGGCAATTCAAAAATGCTTTTAAAGGTTTCAGATACCTTTTTGACATATTCATTATTTGCATCATTGTTTTGCAAATGGAATAACCTTAAAACGCTATTGCCTATCACTAATTTGGTGATTTCGGCATTCAAAGGATTCGACTTTAAAAACGCTGTTATCCATGCTCTATTTTCTGAATATGACGAAAGCACCGCCGAAGCTAATAAAGCAGGTTGCGCCAAATAAAATTTGGGATTCGCGCTTATCCACTGTATGGCTAACACCCGCGCTTCTGGCAACGCCGCATTCAATAAAGCTGTCGCTAAATCCACATTCGGTTGCTTGGGGTCGTACCATTTTTGCGCGATTTCCATACACCATGACAAAGTTTCGGGGTACGGAACAGTAAATAATTCAACTAATTGTTTAAAATTTAAATATTTTAAAACATCCGTATTCGCTCGCAAGACTCGAATCGCAAATTGATGCACTGCCGCAAATCGACTTTTACACAATAAATCTATCAAAATCGTAGGATGCTTGTCCCAAATTTCAGAATAGGATTCTTCGCGTGCATTCGGCGCGCCAGCAACAACACCTTCTTTTAATTTCCAACCATTATATTGCGCATTCAATTCATAACGATTTGAACCTGCGTGCATAATATGATTCAAAATTAAATAATTTGAATTTTCTTTATAATCCGCCGAACGCGTCGTGTAAACTGGATTCCAACGTCCTGTTGCTTGGTCATGCGTGTAACGGGTCGTGGTTTGAGAAAATTGACGACTTGGCGTATGATGTGCATCCGTAAAACGTTCCAAATAACCTGCGGCGGCAATGGCATAATTGGTCGTATCTTGATTTTCCGTCAATTGTTCCAACGTCCGCCAAGACCGACGCAACAAATAAGCCCGCGTATCATTAGAATAAGCTATCGTTGAATCGGCTTTTTTCAAAATTTCATTTGCGCGAACGTGTTGTTTACCATCATACATCCAAGTTCCACCATAACGCCCTTGCTGAAAACTGCCCGCAGTCATTTCAAAACGAAACATTAAAAATCCTAACATGACTGCATCATCTTTGAATTCCGCCGCTTTGAAAATATGCCGAACCGTCTTAAAATGCCCCGAACCCGTATATGGAATCTCCTCCAAAGCCGCCACTAAACCCAATTTCACCGTAGGAAAAGATTCAGATAATAAATATAATGGATATAAAAGCTCAGGTGGATGCTTGCTGCTTAACAAAAATGTTTTAAAATCAGCAGCATTCAAAGACAAAGCGGCATCCACATCAAGGGGCAATTGCTTGCGCAAAGTTTGAATTGCCTCTATTTTAGCCTTGTCATCACCGACGGTCATATAGGACAAAAACGCAATTCGTTTTGTCGCCTCCGAAGAAGCAGCTGCTTTAGAAAGCGTTTTCAAATAGGGCGCGGCTAACGCATCCCCACATCTGCCTAATGCCCAACAATTTATATATTGTTGTAATTTATCACCTTTGGTCAATACGGAAATTAAAGTAGGCACCGCAGCCCGAATCCGCAATTCGCCAACCCGCCACACTATCCGCGAAAATTTCCATTTGCCCTTTTCAGGCTCTTTGAAATCGGGGTGCAAGCTGTTTTTCAAACGCATGAGCACGTACTCCGCCAACGTTTGCTTATCCGAAGAAATAAGTATTTCGGCATCCGCCGCTTTTGTCGCAGTCGAATCCGCAGGCGCGCCGACCTCCATGTAACCTTCCTTTTTTTTGGAGGCAACCAATTTGTTGTAAATCACCTCTGCGGGCGCACGGTCTGTGGGCAAAGGCGTTTTCGTACCGTCCCGAAGTGCCGCGCCGCGCCGTCCGTAACGGAAATTGACGACAAATTTACCATTGCCTGTCTCAAACAATTCCACTTCGTAGATTTTATCCGAAGTGCCTTCGCTCATCCAAAGCGATATTTTTTGTACTGATTTCATATTGCGATTTGATGATGTGGGCGTTTTTTGCTGGTTTGCACCACAAAGATAATCACTTTTTTGATTGTAACCAAACTTTCAATTCGGTTTTTTGAAAGTTTTTTGTAATCAAAAAAGTGATATAGTTGATTTTAATTGAATTAGAAATGGAAAAAAAATTAAAATATCGTGAAAAAAATTCACAACGCTTGAAACATCACATAAGCATCCACCCGCCCCAAAGTCGGATGCCGAAACACTTTCGGCAACGTCCCCACTATCGAAAACCCCAATCGCTGCCACAAACGAACCGCCGATTCATTGGTTTTCACGACAATATTATATTGCACGCCCTCGAAACCGAATTCCCGCGCCGCTTCCAACGAAAATGCGCCCATCGCATACCCAATCCCTTGTCCGCGACAATCTATCCGCGTCATATAACCCGCATTAGCAATATGATTTCCCAAATCCGGTTGATTGCTTTTGATGAAAAAGATTCCAACAATTTGATTTTCAAGGATACATACATAAGTATATTTATCCTTTGAAAGCCAATAATCCAAGATTTTGGTTTTGTCAGCCTCCGATTTGGGCGGCGCAAAGACCCATGTATCGCCTTTTGCCAATATCGGTTCGATAATTGCCCACATTTCAGGTGCATCTGCGGCGGTGGCGCGCCGAAAAGAAAATGAATTCATTTTTTGTAATTTTAGGCGCAAAGATTACCCCTTTTCAGCACAAAAGCCACAAAAGAAATAAAGCAAAAGTTTGTTTTGCTTTATTTCTTTTGTGGCTTTTGTTTTGGAAAGGGCAACCTACGCTTGAAACCGCCCCATTTAACCGCACCCAACTCCAAACTTACGAGACTCAGGTTTTATAGAGCCTGGTAGTACAGTTGGAGTCACTTGTATCACGGTACTATTTTTATTTTGATACACAGGAATCCCGTTTTTGATGGTTTCCCAGATTTTTATAGCATCAAAATTATACTTTTCATGCAACGGTTTAGAAGAATATTTGAGTGGATTCTCGCTTAAAATCACAAAATCCGCTACTTTACCCACTTTGATAGACCCTTTAGAATTTTCCTCAAAATGCTGATAAGCAGGTCCGATAGTCATCGCTTGGAGGGCTTCGTACGGTTTTAAACAATGCTCGTTACCATAAACTGCCCCAGCGCGCGTAATCCGTCGAACCGCCGTCATAAATAAAGGCATAGAACGCGGAAAAATAACCGGTGCATCCGTGTGAATACTAAAGTTGACTTTTTCATTTACCATCCAACGGGTTGGCGACATCCGATTGGCTCGATCCAACCCCAAATTCTCCGCGTGTACATCGCCCCAATAAAAGGTGTGCAACGGATAAGTGGAAATACTCATACCCAATGTTTTGGCATCATGCACTTGCTGTTGCGTGATAAATTGAGCATGAATGAGGGTCGTACGATGGTCTTGCGGAATGATGTTCATTTTCTGATTTTTTATACGGGAAAAAATATCCAGCAATTGCGCCACCGCAGAATCGCCATTGCAATGGGCTAAAATTTGCCAATTATTTTTGAGTCCACGAGTAATAAGTTGCTGTAAGGTATTTTGGTCCCTAAAAATAGGATAACCATTAGTCGAATCGTTCTTATAGTTCTCTTTAAACCAAGCGGTTTTACCTTGCGGCGAACCATCTAACGAAAACTTAATGCCGCCCGTGCGTAAGCGGGAACCCGCCACATACTGCTTACTAATCATTGCGAAAGCATGGCTATCCACCGCCCACGTTTCGAGCATATCGGGATAAGCAACCACATCCAGTTTCAGTTTTTTGGCAAAATCGTATTGCTTTAAATAACTCCAATTGCTTGGCATGGTTCTACCATCCTGCACGGTTGTAAACCCATTTTCAGCATATTTTTTAGCCGTTTTATCAAATAACACGAACATCTCGCTTTGAGGAAAAGGCTTTAATTCTGCCATGACTGCCATGAGCGCATTTTCCTCTAAATATCCTGTCGGTACACCATCCTTTAATTGCATGTATCCCCCCTTGAAGGTGCCTGCCAGTTGTTGCGCAAGTACGTTTTTCATTGTCTTTGTTTCTAACATGGCTGAATTAACCGTTCCAACGTGACCCGATTGGTGGATGACCACTATCCGAACAGTCGTATCTCCATTAGAGAGCGAGTCTAAATCGTGCTTAGTGGGATGTGCCTTCGATCCCGTAAATTGAGTATTGTCATAATTCATCCCTAAATATTGCTTCTGCGCGGGATTATCCCTTATGAACTCCCTCATCCGCTCATTCAGTTCATATATAGAAGCAATCCCTTCACCCCCTGGCTGGTCAGGGGGCAATAAATCCGCCGAACCGATTTGATAAGCCACTTGCGAAAAATGTCCGTGTCCATCCACAAAGCCTGGTAACAAGGTACTCCCCTTTAAATCTACTCGCACATATGTGGGAGCAGGAAAGTATTTAAAGGCAGAATCCTTCTTGCCTACAAATGTAATGATGCCATTCTGCACAACTACTGCTTCTTTAGAGGTGTCCGCGGTATCGCCCTCCATAGTGATGATGGTGCCTCCATAGTAAATGGCATTTCGACGCAGGCTATCGCCGTCAAAATAGTGGTCTCCTACCGTTTGATTTCTTTTTTGAGGGGCATTAGATTGGCAACTACAGCCGAACCAAATTAGAAAGCAAAGTCCAAA
The DNA here is from genome assembly GCA_039795795.1 of Bacteroidota bacterium. Taxonomy (GTDB): domain Bacteria; phylum Bacteroidota; class Bacteroidia; order Chitinophagales; family Saprospiraceae; genus JAAFJT01. The sequence continues at coordinate 5,842 of JBDKKX010000124.1, forward strand.
AAAATTTTTAATAGACATAAATCAATAATTGATTGTGGTTAAATAAAATAAAACACTATATAAAATATTGTAAGTCAATATTTTAATATATTTTTAGTTAAAAACAAGGTCACCCTTGTTTTAACGAAGTATCACCTAATCATTTAATTTGAATTAAATAATTTTTATAAAGTTGTATCAGTTGAGTTATGTTTCAAATTGATAAAAAAAAAAAGGAGTAGTAATCTTTTAATAGATTTGTCAAAACGAACGAGTGCAAAATTATAAATAGGATTTCAATTTGCAAAACTTTTTATTAAAATAATTCATAAAAAAATTGATAAATCATTTTAATTCATTGAAAAAAGAAGGTATTCATCAAAATTTAATTGATTAATAATTGTTTTTTATTATTTAAAATTGCTTTTTAATATTAAAAATTATGCTTATTCTCTTAGTACAGGACAAAAAAGATGTAGCGGGAATTGGAACACTGGCGACGCAAATTTTACAGATTTACACGGATGTTTCAAAATCATTGTATCGCCATGAAAAGAGCGAATTTTCGCTTTTTCTACAGGATTCGTCTAAAAAAAACACTTTGTACTTGCAAAAAAGCTATTTTTGTACCAACATTTCAGGTATTGCAAGTCTAAAACATCATCAACCCAATTAAACTAATTTATTAGAAACCTATGCGTTTACTCGGAAATATTATCAAACGCAGCTTCAAAATTGCGCGCAGGGTACAAGAAATCCGCCTTTTGCCTGTGGATCAACAGCATAAAACCCTTAGAAGGCTGCTCAAAAAGGCGCAAAATACCGCTTTTGGCAAACATTATGACTTTGAATCAATGCTCAACGCGCCAAATGCCGAAACCATGATTCGGCAATTTCAAGAGAAAGTGCCATTGCACGATTACGATTCGATGCACGATAATTGGTGGTATCGCTGCCTTCAAAATGAAACCGATGTCACTTGGCCCGGCAAAGTACAATATTTCGCGCTCAGTTCTGGCACGACGGGTACGCCTTCCAAACATATTCCTGTGACGAAAGAAATGATTCGTGCCATGCGGCGGGCGGGGATGAAAGTCTTTTTTTCGTTGACCCGTTATAATATTCACCCCGATATGTACACAAAAGATAATGTGATGTTGGGCGGTTCGACGAGTTTGACGGATAAAGGGGGCTATTCCGTAGGCGATTTGAGTGGGATTAATATTGGCAATCGACCATTTTGGATTCGCGGCGTGTCGAAACCCGAAGGTGAAATCGCTGCCATTACGGATTGGGAAACGCGGTTGCAACGGATTGCAGAACGGGCAAAAGAGTGGGATGTGGCATTTATCAGTGGAATTCCGTCTTGGAATCAATTGATGATTGAAAAAATTGTGGAATATCATCGCGCCAAAGATATTCATGAAATCTGGCCGAATTTGACGGCATTTGTGCATGGCGGCATCTCTTTTGAACCGCATCGGCATAGTTTCGAGGCGATGATGCGCAAACCGTTGATTTACATTGACACTTATTTGGCATCCGAAGGATTCATCGCGTATCAAAATCGTCCTGAATCGCGGTCGATGGCATTGGTGGAAAATAATGGGATTTTTTTTGAATTTATTCCTTTCAATGAGGATAATTTTGATAGCGATGGCAATCTTAAAGGACAGCCGAAAACGTTGACCGTCCACGAAGTCACTACGAATAAAGATTATGCTTTGATTTTGAGTACTTGCGCGGGTGCATGGCGGTATTTGATTGGGGACACGGTTCGTTTTACCGATTTTCGGCGTAAAGAGATTGTTATAACAGGACGTACCAAGCAATTTTTAAGCGTTTGCGGCGAACATCTTTCTGTTGGCAACATGAATGCAGGGGTTGAGTACGTTCAAAAAGTGCTGAATACGAAAATTCGAGAATTTACGGTTTGCGCCGTTCCCGCGAATGGCACTTATGCGCATCGGTGGTACGTCGGTTGCGACCCGCAGGTGGATGCTACGCGTTTCGCCGTTTTGTTAGATGCCGAACTTTGTCGGATTAACGATGATTATGCGACCGAACGCAAATCTGTTTTGGGCGCGATTCAGATGAATATTATACCGTCGGATTTGTTCATCAAGTGGATGGAGGTGAAAGGCAAATTGGGCGGTCAACATAAATTCCCCCGCGTAATGAAAAAAGACATGTTTGCAGAATGGGAAACCTTCGTGGCAAAATCGTTGAAAATGAGTTTGTAAATCCTTTGGGAAGGTTGATTATGGAATGTTCTATGTGGAACATTCCATCATTCACCTTTTACAAGGGATCTGTTCCATGTGGAACGTTCTACGTAGAACCTCACACATGACAGGTTTTAAAAACCTGTCATGTGTAATATATTGCTAACTATATTTTTATAAAATATTACATCAATTACGAATGTCAACACAAATGCCTGTGCTAATACTGGACGGATTGTAAATAAAGTACTTTTGGCTGCTATTTAATTGTATAGCAGTTATGAATTGCACAAAACCTTTAATATGTTCACCACCTACCCGAAACATAAATGCAGGTTCAAACAACGGAATAATCCGATTACTCAAAGCATTAGCTTGTTCAAACCAAACTAAATTTTGAAACGTATTTGTTTTAACGTCATACGACAAAAAACTAAAACGACTTGAAAGTACCAAATGAGCGTATTTCTTGCGCCAGCCCAAGGCAGGTTGCACACTCAAACAAGTCAAATTAACTTCTGACATGCCTGTATTAAACTTATTTGCAATCTGTCCTCTGCCCAAACTCGTAAAAATTTCAAAAATACTTTTTTTATCAACACTTGTACCAAAATAGCCCACATTAATTGCTCCAAAATTGGATTGCCCCACTGTACTCGAAGTATAATTAGAAGCAGTTGTTGCAAAATTTCCTGTACCAACAAAATTGCCATTCAATCCAATTGCCCAATGAGGATGCACTGCTCGGGCAATATGAAAATTCAAACCACTTACCTGATTTCCAAATTGAAAATTGCCAGAAAAATACATTTGTCCTTTTTCCGTAAATAAAGGTGTGTGCTGTGTGGGCGGTTGATAGTAAACGGGGGCGCAACTCGTGACAAAAAGCGTATAAAGAAGTGTTAAACCTCCGCAGGTTTTGTTTTTGAATAGATTCATTGTTTTTAAATTTTAAAATTGTTATTCAAACGCTTTATGCAAAAATGGGGGTTGGAGCATCCAAAATGCAAGTATTTTATTTTGAATATTTCGGAAAGTGAATATTTTATTTCTTGAAAATCAGTAAAAAACAAATAACATTTAAAAAATTTACGAAAAAAGCAAAAAAATTACTTTCTTGATTATCAATGAGTTATAAATCTCATTTTTGTACATTTGGCAAAAATAACCATCCCTTCCAACAGCGTTTTTAGCCTAAAAACATGCTTTTTAAACAAAAAAAAGTGCGCATACAACAAATTTTGTTCCGAAATTACTTTGTTATAAATATTCTGTAGAAAACTTAATACATTTTGTTAAAAAGTTATCCACAGCGAGTTTTTCGTAATATGATGTAATTCGTTGAGAATCATCGATTTAGGTCAAAAAGTTATCCACATCCAAATGTGGATAACTATGTGGATAACTAGTGAGTTATCCACATTTAAAACAATTCCGATGTGGATAACTTTTTCGATGTGGATAACTATCAAAGTTATCCACATCGAAAAGTGAGTTATCCACATTAAAATGTGAGTTATCCACATTAAAATGTGAGTTATCCACATTGTGGGATTAATGTTATTTTTAATCCGACAAAATGCCGAAAATGTGGATAACTATGTATAATTCGATGATTCTGAATGCTTTCAAAAAATGGGGTATGTTGATAACTATCAAAGTTATCCACATTCGGATGTGGATAACTCATTTTTTGAGCATGTAAGTACAGTGTTATCCACATTTGTAATAATGACCGTTTTTTTAGAAATTTTAAACTTAAAACAAAAATCATCATGATTAACTTCCTTAATCAAATTTAACGATTTTTTTAAAATTTTAAAACAATTTATTATGTGAAATGTTTTTTTTACGAATATTTCAAACCACTTATTTATTGTTTTAAAATACGTTGTTCGGAAAAAAAGTTATCCACACCCGCTTGTGGATAACCCTGCGGGATTGTGGATAACTTTGCGGCGCATTGGACGCAAAATTTATTTTTTGGACAAACCAATGTGGATAACTTTACAGCGTTTCAAATTTCCATCGAAAAATAGAGCAAATGTGGATAACTTTTTCGATGTTTTGTAATTTTCTATTCAAAAATGGTGCAAATGTGGATAACTCTTTGCAAATGTGTTTTGTAATTTTATTTTTTATCCACATTTCCACATTTTTGAGGGGCAAAATGTGGATAACTGAACGTCGTGGATAACTGGGGCGTTATCCACCTATTCACAGTATTTTAACAAAATTGTGGATAACTTTCATGCCTTTTATTGGCGCAATAAAGCTACTTTTGCAGTCTCCTTGAAGGATTTGGAATAAAGAGCGTTTAAATCGAAAATAAAGGCGTTTAAATGCGAAAGGAGCGTGTCTTATCCTTTTAAAAAATTGGGTTCTTAACATTTCAAAAAAATTTGTGGATAACTTTGCTTTATTTTGAGCTGAATTATAAAAGTTATCCACATATCCACATTTTTTTTGTGGATATGTGGATAACTTGTTTCGTTTTGAGTCGGAAACTAAAAGTTATCCACATGATGTTGTTTCGTTTTGTTGGGATGTGGATAACTTTTAGTTTCTGATGATAACGTATCATTTTTTTTGGAATATAAAGGTCGTCGGGGTTTAAACCCCGACGACCTTGCGATGCCTAAAATATTATATGAAAAATAAAAATCCTGCATTGATAACGGCTTTGGGCAAACAATTCCAAAATCCGTTGCCCGGTAAAAAATCGCATATTAAAATTGCACATGCCTTTCGGAATGTACACGAAGTGCCCGATGAAAATACGCGAAAAGCAAGTGTGTTAATTTTGTTGTTTCCGAAAAAAGCGCAAAATGTGATTGAATGGCACTTGATTTTGACCGAACGTGCCTTGCACATCGGCGATAAACATAGTGGGCAAATGAGTTTTCCGGGCGGGGGTTATCAAGCATCTGACGGCGCGCTGCCCGATGGCTTGTGGCAATGCGCCCTCCGCGAAGCGCAAGAAGAAGTGGGCATTGACCCTGCTAAAGTACAGATGATTGGTCAAATGAGCGATTTATATATTTCAGTTAGTAAATATCAAGTTTTTCCCTATTTGGCATGGTCTGCCGCGCCTTTTGAATTGAAACCGCAATTATCTGAGGTGAAAACGATATATGAAGTGCCGTTAAGTGTGCTTAAAAATCCTGATAATTTGAAAATTACAGAGATTTGGATTTCGGAACGATTGACTTTGCCCGCCGTGCCGTATTATGATGTGTTTGGCAAAAAAGTTTGGGGCGCGACGGCGATGATGTTGGCTGAATTGTTGGATCTAATTGGAAATCAATCGGTTAGGATCGTTTAAAGTTGGATTCGTGGCGCGAATGTTCCACATGGAACGCTGGAATTAGGATTAAATAGGATTTTTTTTGGATTAAATGGGATTGATTTTTTGGGATTTTTAGGATTTTTTTTTAGAATTGCAATCCTAAAAATCCTAAAAAATCAATCCTATTTAATCCCAATTCCAATAACATTG
>JBDKKX010000125.1:0-11474 GCA_039795795.1 Bacteroidota bacterium
TATCGTTAAAAAACAACATAATCCCGTCACAAATATTGGTTTTTCAATATACTAAACGGCATTTTTGGACAAATATTAAATAAAATCAGTGTACATAACAAGGATATTTTGAACGCAAACGACTCAAACTTGCCTCAAAATGTGCTTAAAATACCCTAATATATTCATTCATTGAACAGACAAAATACCACTATGAGCGTTAGAATTCAAATCCTCACTACTTTGTTGGGTCTAACCTTGTTGACTCCCGTTCAAAGTCAAACGGTGTTAAAAGGTTTCGTAACCCTTCAAAATACAGGGCATCAATCTGCTTTTCCTGCTAAAGTTCAAGTCGCTCATTCCGATTTGGTTGCTTCGGTGGACAGCCTTGATGGTCATTTTGAACTCATCTTGCCGCCTTATTACGCGGATAAAGCCGTATTATTGACGCTTGTGAAACCTAATTTTGAACCCACAAATCCTTTAGATTGGCACTTTTTTCCATCGCAATTACTGGATAATAAACAAGTTATAAGATTGAGTATTAGTCCAACAGGTCAAATTACTCAAAATACGCGGCGATATTACAACCTTTTTAGCAAAAGAATTGTAGAAATTTATTATGGTAAGTGGCAGTGTTTACAATCGGTTTACGATACGATTGGCATTGCAAACCTTCGTTATCGAAACTTATTGTTTAAATTGGCGCAGGATAGGCAGTCCGCAGATTTGGAAGCGCGGGCGATTGCAGAAACGTTGGCGCGCACTGATTTGGAGGATATAGGCGAACCCAATCGACGGTTTATTCGCTTGATGACGGAGGGCGAAGGGGAACTTGCACTGCGTTTTTTGACCGATTATCAACAAGCAGAAAACAAGCATAATGGATTGGTTTCCAAAGGTTTATCGAATAGTGAGGGAGAAAAAATACGCACTAAAATCTTATCTGCACAACTGCATACGCTTAAAGTAGAAAGCGATTATTCCGAAGTGGAATATGAAAATGCGTTGCGTTTGAGCAGTAATCGGCGGGAGCATTTATTAGAATTTACGCGTTTTTTGATGGCACACCACCGCACGGAAAAAGCAACTATTTTTTTGAAACACGCGCTCGAATCGGATAAAATAAATTCTTCGGATAGAGCAGAATTAAATATGCGTTTTGGCAAGTTGTCTTTGGAAAAAGGAGATACATTGAATGCGGAAAAATATTTCAAAGGGGCTGTGGAGGGCTTATACCCATTGGCAGAAGAGCATCCATCCTTATATGCAGCAAAATATTTGTCGTCCTATCGCCGTTTGGCAAAATTTTATGTGGATAAAAAGGCGAGAATGAGTGCCGATTCTGCTTATCAACAAATTTTGAAAAATGCTCGGAATTGGGCAGAGCGCGATACAATGTTGTTCGGCGCGTTTTTGGCGGATGCACAAGCCGATTTTGGAGATTGGTCTGCCTTCAAAAATGAGTGGGAATCCGCAGAATCTGCTTATACAGATGCAAAAAATCTTTATAGTATCTTGCTTAAAAAGGATTCTATTTATGAAATAAATATATCTAATGTAGAGGAAAAATTAGGTACATTGAATCTTTCCAAATCGACTTTTGTAAAAGCGGAAACGCATTATAAAACGGCTTTGGAGCTTCAAGCAAAAGTCGTGCGAACAGAAAATGATGATGTTAAAGCATTGATTAACAGCAATTTAGGAGTTGTACAAAAGGCGAAAAGTGCTTTCCACGAATCTGAAAAGTCTTACACGGATGCGCTAAAAACATATCAAAATTTGGCGAAAATGAATCCAAAAGTGTATGAACAACCGTTGGCGGAAACTTATGGGCGTTTAGGCGATTTGTATTCCAGTAGAAATGAGTATGCCAAAGGCGAAGCGGCGTATGCGTCCTATATAACGGTTAAAAATCGGTTGGCAGAGACGCGCCCGACGGTTTATCGGTCTGATTTGGCTTCAGGTTACAACCGTTTGGGGGATTTGCACGCTGTCAATGGCGAATTTGCGAAAGCGGAAACGGCTTATAAGGAAGCTTTGCAACTTTATCAACAGTTGGCACTCATCAAAAAGGCGGAATTAAACGCTCAGACACCGCCCGATGTAGTTATTAGCGAAAATTCATATATTCAACAATCTTTGAATACAACGGAGATTGACCCTGATGCGGCGCGGGCAGATTTGGCAATGACGCAATGTCGTTTAGGCAATTTATATAAAACAACAAATGATTATATGAGGGCAGAAGCGGTTTATTTGGACATGCTTGAAAATGATAAAAGTATTAAAAGAACCAGTAATTCGTTGCATTACGATTTAAACAAGGCAACGACAGAAAACAATTTAGGCTTTTTGTATAAAAATAAAAAAGAGTATGATAAAGCAATACACGCCTATCAAAATGCGATTGAAATTTATAATAAGTTAGCAGGTGAAAATAAAAATATTCACCAAGCAGAAACGGCTCGTTCCAAACGTTATTTGGCAGATGTCTATACAGAGCAGAAGATTTATCCGAAAGCAGGCGCGTTGTATGCAGAATCTTTGGCGGCATTTGAGCAATTATCCGTGCAGTATCCATATACTTATGATTCTGAAATTGGGGCAATTAGCAATAATTATGGTTGGTTGAAATGGGCGCAAAAGGACACTGTTCAAGCTGAAAAACTTTTATTATCCAGTTTAGAGGAGCGTCGAAAATTGGCGCAGACCTTAGTACCAATTTATTTATCCGATTTGTCCGCGACTTTGGGGTTGCTTGGAAAAGTGGCGGCGGGCAAAAAAGAAATTGAAAATGCAGAACATTATTTTGCAGAAGCGTTGCAAATTCGCAAAAAGTTATCCTTAGTGAATCCTAAAATGTACATTCCCGAAGTGATTGAAACACAATTGCAAATTGCCACTTTTTTAGAGGCAGAGAAGCGATTTGTTCAAGCAGATTCCGTTTGCAATGTGGCTTTGGCGAGTTACCAAAAAATGGATAGCACGACGCATACAGAATTACTTGCGCGTATCTATCGCCAAAACAGTCAATTAAGTATTACGCAACAAAATTATGCAAAAGCAGAAGGTTTCCAAAGCAAAGCAGTGGAAATTTATGAGAAATTAGCAAAATTATACCCAACTTATCAATTCTATTTTATTGAAAATCAATGTGATTTCACAAAGTTATGCTTATTAAAAAAAGATTATAATAAGACAGAAACCATTTGTACTGAGATGTTAGCAACGACGGCTATTAGTCAAAATGAACAATTTACCGCTTTTAAAGATATATTTAGTTTAAATCTGTCCGAAGCGTATCTGCAAATGGCTCAATTGGAAAATTTACAGGCAGATAAAATTGCATTTTTGCGCAAATCGGAAGCGTTACGAGAGCCTTTATTTCGCAAAAACCCTAATAACAATGATTTTACGAAGGCATATTCTGAAATTTGTGGACAATTAGGATACGCTTTGTTGTATGAGAAGGCTTTCGTGGAAGCGGAAACGGTTGCCCGCAAAGGTTTGGTCGCAACGGCTAATGAACCCAGTTGTATTATTACATTAGCACATACATTGATGGTGGAAAAAAAGTATAAAGAAGCGGAACAGTTCTACAAAATGTTGAAAGATGCGATTGATCCTTCGGGTAAACCGTACAAATATGGGATGTTAGATGGCTTGGAGCAATTACAAATCGATGGTATTGTGGCGAAGAATGATGAATCTATTGAAAAAATACGCAAAATATTGAAATAATGTCCTTTCACAGCAGCCTTGAAATCGATTTTTGTTTCAAGGCTGCTTTTTTTGTCACAAAAAAATAAGATATTCATTATAAGCTACAAATATTAACATGTAATTAATGTGTTATTTTGTTTTTATTAATATAGTTAATAAATTTATGCAATGATTCTTATACTTTAAAAATAAAATTATATAAATTAAATTGTCAAATGATTTAAATTTGATAATATTAAAATTTAATAAAATTTAATAACAATTCCCTCTACACAAGAACCCGTAAATAATACTCTAATTTTTCAAAAAAAAGAAGGTCTTTTGGCAAGCAGGAAAAAAACAACTATACATTGGGACAGCACGTTGTAGCTCATTTTTTAACAATCTACATTTCAACAAAATCGCTCACAAACGGACCATGTTACGATTATTGCTTGTTAATACTTGCCTCTTGATGACGCAACTTACTTTCTCACAAGTCGTGCTGAAAGGCTCTATTCATTTGTCAAATGCAGAACCTTCTATTTATAATCAATTGAAAATCAATTGTTTTGGTGGTGTTGATACAGCACGCATAGATGCTTTAGATGGTGCGTTTGAATTAAAATTGCCGATTTTAAAAACATCGGAAGCCGTTTTTGTGCTGCAAATTGCCGCAAAAGAATATGTACCTGCGGACGCGGCATCGCTTTGTATCCCCGCCGTTGAAGCGGTCGGTCGGTTACATCACCTTTATTATACGCCTAAAAATTTTATTTATCAGCTAAAAACAACCTATGAATCAACATTGTATAAGCAAATTGATGATACTTATCAGCAACGTATCTTGTTTTTGCAGGCTAAATTTGATTCCTTAGACCGTCAAGGACAGGCATTTCAAAATGCGCTGCTTCAATTGGCACAGTATCGGCAGACGGCGCGGGCGCAAGTGACGGGTTATGCTACAACGCTGGCGCAAGCAAATCCTGCCGATTTTTCTGAACCGTTTCGGCGGGCGATGCAATTATTTGGCAATGGCAAATGTGATTCTGCATTGGTTTTATTGCAAGCACAAGAGAAAACGGGGTTGTCGGAGCGCACTCATGGCGATGGCTCTTTGGAGAAATTATGGCGTGAATTGTTGTTGGCGCGACAAGCAGTTTTGCAATTGGATTTCCATAAAGCAGAAACTTTGTATGAACAAATGATTTTTGCAGGAATGCGCAATATATTGATTTACAAAGAGTTAGCAGATTTATTAAATGCTCAAAATCGTTTTGACAAAGCAGGCATTTATTATCGGCACATTGAGCAAACGGTGAAAAATCCTGTTTTGAAAGCAGATGCTCAATTACGGTTGGCTCTATTAAATGCGGATAAAAAGGAATATGAAGATGCACAAACTTATTTTCAATCGGCTTTGAATACCTATCGGCGATTGGCGGAAAATAATTCGGACATTTTTACCCCTTCGTTTATGAGTATTCAAATGGCTTTGGGCAATTTTTATGTGCAACAAAATTTGTATGCGAAAGCAGATTCGGTTTATTCGGAAATGGTGGATTTGGCAATGGAACGAGTTAAGATAGATTCTAATACGTATGCGCCGATTTTGGCAAAGGTACATGAACAGAAAGGAGATTTGTACTTGCTTCAAAATGAAACTTATCAGGATGAAACTGCTTATTTAAAAGCATTGAATTGGCATGAAATTGCTTTTAAATTTCAAAAAGGGTATGACAATAAATATTTAAGTGGCATTTACACTAAATTATCAAAACGTTATTTGGCTAAATCGGATTATGTAAATGCAAGTAATTATTTAAAAAAAGCGGATGAATCCATTGAAAAATCGGAAGATATTGCTTTAAAAGCAGTGATTCAAACCTTATTTGGCTGGGTTCATCAGCAACAAAATGAGGTTCAAGCAGCAGAAAAACGATTTGTGGCGGCGGCGCGGTTCTATCAACGCTTGTCTCGTGAAAATCCAAAACAGTATGAAGATTCTTTGGCGCAAAATGCTCATTATCAAGGTGTTTTATTTAGTCAAATAAATGAATATGTTCCATCAGAAAAATCTTTTTTGGCAGCATTAAAAATCAAACAACGATTTGCCGAAGGGCTGCCCAAAACTTATCGTCCTCAAATTGCAACCATTTATCAACATTTAGGTGCGCTGTATGTTGCCTCAGGAGATACTTTGAAATCGGAAAATGCTTTTAATCAAGCGATTACGATTTACAATCAATTATCTATGATGGATTCAAAAAGCTATCTTCAAGAAGCAGCGATTACACAAATTCAATTAGGCAATGCTTATTATGGAAATGGCAATTTTGCAAAAGCAGCAACTTCGTTTTTAAACGCGCTGGAAACGAATAAAAAACTACCTCATTTGCAAGGAGACCCGATTTGGTTACAGGAGCAAGCCAATACACATTATAAACTCGGAAATGTATATAAAGCACTCAATGAATACCTTAAAGCAGAATCGGCTTTTACAGAATCTTTGGATTTGTTACACAAAGCAGGAGGAGATATTAATGCTAATTATCAATTAAAGGTTGCACAAACAGAATATCATTTGGGTTTTCTACATCAAACCAAAAAAGATTTTGAAAGTGCAAAGAAATCTTATGTTAAATCATTCGATTTTTATAATAAATTGTCTGGACAAGATACTGCCCTTTATGTATCCGAAAAGGCGGCGCTACAAGCGGCACTGGGTGAAATGAATACCTACAATGCTCCGAAACGAGATTTGAGTAAATCAGAATCTTATTATTGGGAAGCATTGAAAATGTATAAAACATTGGTTATCAAGCAACCCCAATTGTATAACGAGCCTTTAGCGACGGTTTATCAGGCATTAGGACGGTTGTATCGATTGAAAAAAGAGCCTTTTTTTGCTGAAAAAGTATTGTTTGAAGCATTGACTTTGCGCGAACAAGCTGCTACAAATCAGTCCTCATCCGCATTAGCTGCATTGGCACAAGTGAAAATCGAGTTAAGCGTTTTTTTTAGTGATAAAAAAGAATTTATAACCGCAGAAACTTATTTGAATCAAGCAGTTGAAATATTGAAACCATTGAGTTTAAGCCGACCTAATTATCAGAACACGTTGATAAATGCACAAATACAAATTACAGATTTATATATTTTGATGCGTGATTGGAAAAAAGCGGAAGTTAGTTGTGAACAAAATTTGGCAATGTGTAAAGGAGTAGTTGCGCCGCCGCAGCCCGCATTGAGTATGATTTACCGACAATTAGGGGATATTTCGATGGCGCAAAATGCAGCAGAACGGGCGGAACAATCGTATCAAACCAGTTTAAAAATGTTTCGTGCTTTGAGCAATTATAAAGATTTTGTTTCGGAAACTGCTTCCATGCAAGTGGGATTGGGTAAGTTGGCAGTCGCTAAAAAACAATGGGCTTTGGCGGAAAATGCGTATTCGGAAGCCTTGTTATATCAAATAGATACGCCTGATTCGCTGGTGGATGCGTATTCGGAGGTTTGTATGCAGGCAGCAGCAGTAGAGATAGAACTTGGGGCTAAACTGAATTATTTGCAAAAAGCGGAGCGCGCTCAATATTCGATTTGTAAAAATGCAATAGATACAAAATATTGTTCTGATTTGTATCCTAAAACAGCTTTGCAATTAACGATTTTATTGTTAAAACATAAGAAATTTTCGGATGCGGAAGTCGTTGCAGCGCGTGCGGTTGCGTTCTCGCCGAAAACAACTCCGTTGCGGATGTATATGGCGCATGCGTTGTTATTGCAAGGCAAGTATGATGCAGCAGAAAAAATATATACGGAATTGAAAGATATGATGGATAGTAAAGGGCAGCCCTATCGGTATTCCATGTTGGAAAGTTTGGAAAATTTGGAATATGAGGGTGCTTTTTCGACGTTGCCGGGTGGGAAAATTGAGCAGATTATTAAATCATTGAAATAACGTTGGAATTTGGATTAAATGGGATTTTTTTTGGGATTAAATGGGATTGATTTTTTAGGATTTTTAGGATTGAAATTCTGAAAATCCTAAAAATCCTAAAAAATCAATCCCATTTAATCCCCAAAAAATCCCATTTAATCCGAATTCCAACGCTTTTTATTTATTCAACACAATTTTCTGCGTCAACCGACGATTATCAAAAAACAACGTTGCGTAATATAACCCAGATGCCAAATCATTATTGGCAACGAAATTAACCGTATATGCTCCTTCGGATTGATATTGGTTGACCAACGAAACCACTTCGCGCCCTGTACTATCAAAAATTTTCAAAAAAACCTGCCCACTTTTATACAAATTGTAGTTCAATGTCGTCGTTCCTTGAAATGGATTGGGTACACTCACATCCAAAAAAGCCGTTGGTGCCGCTTCTAAAACCTCTGCCGTCGGTGAAATCACAGCAAAAGCATTGTTAGATGCAATACTTTCGTTATGCAGCCTATCCAAAGCGGTCACAACATACGTGTATCGACGACTCGGCGCACCTGCATCCATATAATGCAACGAATCAATCACCGCAATAATCGCTTTTCCATCATTCAAATTGATAGGCGCGCCCGTTTCAAAACGGTAAACCACGAATTGCCGCGCTTTTTCTAATTCATCCGAAGTGGTCACAGGGCGCGACCAAGACAAATCGACCCGCGTATTGAAAACATTGGCAGTCAATCCAATCGGCGGCGGCGGCGCAATGCTATCAATCCAAGGCATTGTTGGAATCAATGCTTTTGTTTTATATAAATCATTTTTCAAGGAATCCCTAAAACCATAAGGATTTTGCAAAAAGGCTTTCGTATTGTAATAAATACTGCCATTCACTTTCGGTTGATGCCGATTAAAACGGACTTGATTGGGGATTTGAGAAGGCATTTTCCAATTGGCATCACTGCTTGCATACAAATTATAAGAACTATGACCAATATATAAATGCCTATTATTCACAACATTCGCCCACCAAGGGACTAAAACATCATAATTAGCCGCTGTGTGCCCCGAATACCAATAAATCTGTGGCGCGATATAATCCACCCAACCTTGTTGAATCCATTTTCGAGAATCGGCAAATTGGCTGTTATAACTTTGCAAACCATTGGTCAACGAACCCATCGGTTGACTTTCAAAGATATAATTTTCCCAAATCCCGAACGGAGAAATCCCATATTTGACCCAAGCCTTGGCAGATTTGATGCTATCACCCATATTTTTGACGAAAATATTGACATTATCGCGCCGCCAATCGGCTATATCCGTAAAACCCCTGTTATGAGAAAGGTAAGTCAATGAATCTTTGAACGGCGCGATGCCCGCAGCAGGCGGATACGGATAGAAATAATCATCGAAATGGATGCCGTCCACATCGTACCGACGCACTAAATCCATGACTACTTGGGTTACATACGCGCGCACTTGGGGCAATCCAGGGTCTAAAATCCGCAAATTGCCTTGCGACAAAAGCCAAGTCGGTTGTTTATTTGCAATATGAGTAGCCGCTAATTGTGCCGTCGGCGCGCTGATGACCGCCCGAAATGGGTTCATCCAAGCATGGATTTCCAAATTGCGTTTTCGGCATTCTTGAATTGCGAATTGCAAGGGGTCATACAATGGATTCGGTGCAACGCCTTGACGACCTGTGAAAAATTCAGACCAAGGGTCAAACGGATTGGGGTAAAACGCATCACACTGCATCCGAACTTGGACAAAAACAGCATTCATACCCGTTTGTTGATGATGGTCGAGGATTGCCATGAGTTCCGCACGTTGCTGTTCGGGCAATAAAATGTCGGTGGATGGCCAGTCAATATTCAATACGCCAGCAATCCAAGCCCCGCGTAATTCGCGTTTTGGCGGATTTTGGGCGTTTAAATGTAGAAAAAGGGTTAAAAAACCCATCATTGTGAGCATTTTTCTCATGGAGCGCGGATTTGTTGATGATTGTGAATTCGTAAAGATTTACAGGTTGCGGAACGATAGAAAAAACCCTTCGGAGGGAGCAGTGTTTGATTTTTTTTTATTTTTTTGCAAAAAAATCAAACACTGCTCCCTCCACCACTCTCCCTCGTGGCAAAAATACGCTTCTTTTTAAGAGGGTTTATTTATGCTGAACTACTTGGCAGGTCATAAAACTATAAAAAATTTCATTTCCACAACAAAATTAGCAAAAAAACGTGTGGAATAAAGGATTATTTTCATCTTCTTAGTATCTAATTCACCTTTAAATTTTTGATACCAATGAAAAATAGTGTCATTTTAGCCTTTTTGATGTGCTGCACAGGGTTTTCAACGCCTCTTTTTGCCGTCGAACCGACAGGCGATGTTACTTTTCAAAAACTTTTAAAAGAATTTCCGCAAGGAAAATTGCCGTACAGGTTCACAGCCGACGCGTTAAAACACGAGTTGTTGCAACAACATGGACTGGAAGCAGGGCACCCCAAAAGCAAAGTATATAATTCCAATCGGCTGAGTATCAAATATCATAGTTTATTACCCGATATGGTGCCTTTTAGCAGGATGTCGAGAATGCCCGAACCTGTGATGGCATTGGAATCCAAAACTAATTATGCTTTAATTTATATGTTATATCGTTATAAACCCGAATACAAAGTTGCGATTTATGACAAAGAAGGGCACTTTTTGTACAAAAAAGTCCTTGCATTTGCAGCAAACAAGGAAATACAAGCAGTGGTTTTAGATGAAAATTTGAAGGCAACTTTTTCAACATACGCGCTGGTTTGGGAAAAAGAGATTGAAAAAGAAGGTTTTGTAAAAAATGCTATCCAAACGGTGACTTTTACAAAAGAATTTGTGGTGGACATGACGATAGTGCCAGCATCCGAAAAAAAAGAGCCTAAGGAATCCATTCCGAACGCGCCCAAAAGTCCACCTGCACAATCCCAAAAACAACCTGCGATTATTCGTGCATAAAAAATTTACACCTGACAGGTGTGCGCTAAAAATTAACACCTGTCAGGTTTGAAAAACCTGACAGGTGTGTGCAGACTTAAAAAACTAAGCGCGATGCACCAAAATTTTTGTAATTTTATTCAAAGTTTTCACTTTTTCAGCAAAATTCCCTTGCAAACGCTGCCGAATTGCCGTCATATCTTGCAAAATCGCATCTAATTCCGTCGGCAAAACCGCATTTAAAACCTCTTTCAAGCGTTTTGCAATCGTCGGCGATTTACCATTCGTCGAAATCGCAATTTTCAAATCGCCTTTTTGAACAATCGACGCAAGATAAAAATCACACTCCTCAGGCGTATCTGCCACATTCGTTAAAATGCCTTTTTGAGTTGCAGCTTTTTTGATTTCAGTATTCAGCATTTTATCGTCCGTCGCAGCAATGACAAAATTTTGTTCGTTTAAATCCGATAATTCAAAATTTTTTTCTTTTAAAATCACTTTGGGAAACGAAATTGCATAATTTTGAATATCTTCCAAAATTTCAGGCGCGACCAAAGTAATGGCAGTAGCAGGGCTATTCCTTAAAATGGCAGTCATTTTCTCCAAACCAACCGCACCACCGCCGACAATTAAAACCCGAAATTGTTCCATTTTGACAAAAATGGGGAAAAGTAGATTGGTATGTTCCATTTTTATAATTTTACGCTTAGTACGGGACAAAAAAGGTGTAGAGCGAATGGAAACACGGATAACGCGGATTTTACGAATTTACACGGATTTTTTTGTATTTTAGGCTTAAAATCCAACTTAAATTCCCCAAAAATCCGTGTAAATCCGTAAAATCCGTGTCATCCGTGTTTCCATTCGC
>JBDKKX010000126.1:0-11410 GCA_039795795.1 Bacteroidota bacterium
GGAATCCGTTCCCAAATTGGTCACATATCTCTTGTGCTTTCGACTTTTTTTTCAACATTTCCACAGGCGTTTCTGGACTCACGTATTTTTTAAAAACACGCGCCAACTGAACACGCATCCAACCATTTTGAATACCACATATTGTTAAAAATAATCGGATAGAACTTTCAGATGTTTTTATCATTTGCCCAAACAGAGTCAACACAGGCGTATAAAGCACGCAAGCATCGTGTAAAATATCGGGATAATAATCTCCGCTTGCCAATGTAATCCAATGATGTGCGTCTTGCTTATAATCGCTAAATTTTTTTATATTTTCCTTTTTCATGTAATTTTTAAAAATGAACACTTATTTTTCCTGCAAAGATACGTATTTTGAACCGTTCAAAAACGGCTTTCCACAAAAGACTATGACAAATCGTACATTTTAACTTTTCAAACGTTTTATTATCATCCCTAAACAAATTCGATTATCTTTGTTAGTTTATTCTCTCTTAACAAGGATTAAAAACGTATATTCCATTCATAATCAATCTATTATTATTCATGAAGTGGCAATATTGGCTTTGGTGTCCGCTCCTTTTCTGCCTGCTGGTGAGCCAGCACCAAGCAGACAAAATGGCTGTGTATGCCCGCATTCTAAACGATATTCAAATCGCTAATAAAGAACCCGATGGTAATAAAGCAGCAGCGCGCTTAGAAAATACGATGCAAATGGTTCGCCCGTTGTTGGACAAGCAGGATACGATGATTGCTTTGCTGTATCATAAATTGGGAGTCTGTTATTATGATAAAGTGGAAGATTGTCACAAATCTTTAAATGCTTATCAACAGGCGTTGGAAATTAGAAAAGCGGTCTTCGGCGATACGGCGCGGGAGACGGTGCGTACTTTGAATAATATGGCGCAAGTTTATTTGTTTCGGCGTTCTTATTCGCAAGCGTTGACGCATTTTGAACAGGCTGCCAAATTTAAAGTGCATTCTAAATTGGATTCTGCCTTGTTTGCGGACATCCTGTATGGCATGAGCGATTTATACAGTTTTTTGGGCGACCAGCCTAAAACATTGGAATATGGCTATTTAGCCATGTCGTATTTTAATACTATGAATGAGCATCGTGAAAATATCCCGAATTGTCTCAATGTTTTGGGGATTGCCCATCGGCGTTCGGGGCAGTATCAAGAGGCTATCCAACGATGGCAACAAGCGTTGGATTTGTATGCGGGTTTGTTTGATGAGGGCGGGATGGCGGATTGTTATGTGGGGATTGGTATTATGTATCGCACGTTGCAAAAATATCCTGAGTCCTTAGGTTGGTTGGAAAAAGCGGCAAAAAAATATGGGCGAGAGGGGGCGGCAACCTTGAGTCTCGCCAATGTGCATGTGGAACGGGCGCGGACTTATCAATTCATGGGGGATTTGCCTGCGGCTTTGACGGAGGCGCAGACTTCGTTGCGTTTGCGCCAAGCGAAATTGCATATTACAGATGGCAAGCATCCATTATTGACGGAAAGTCATACGGTTATAGGTCATATTTTGCGAGATATGAAAGCTTCTTCGGACGCGCTGCAATCGTATAATCAAGCGATTGCGTCGGCAGGGACGGAAATACCGACGGATTTGTTGGAAATTGTCGTAGCAAAAGCTAAATTATTGCGTTCGGCGGCGCAAACGGAAGGTGATTGGACAAATGTTCAAAGGTTGTATGAACAGGCAGATAGTTTGATTCAAGTGGCGCGGACGATGGCGCATTCGGAGGACAGCAAATTGAATCTTGCAGAAAAGGCGCGTTTGGTCTATGAAGAGGCTATTTCGATTGCTTATCAATTTTATACGAAGTCTAAAAATAAAGTATATTTAGATAAGGCATTGTATTTTTGTGAGCAAAGTAAGGCGACTTTATTGCTGGAATCGCTTCAAGATAAGCGGGCGAAACAATTTGCGGGTGTGCCGGATAGTGTTTTGGCAAAAGAGAATGATTTGAAAATGGTGTTTAGTTATTGTCAAAAGCAGGTGTCCAGGGCGACGCAAGAAGTGGAAAAAATCAAGGCGCAAGCGGAAATGGGCAATGCAGCGCGGGCATTAGAATTGTTTTCGCAAGCGTTGAGTAAGCAATATCCAGAATATCATCGGTTGAAGTATCAACCTGCGAAGCCTTTAACGGGCGCGCAAATTCAACAGAATTTGGATGCGCAAACGGCATTTATTGAGTATTTTGTGGGTGAAACGGCTTTATATTCGGTGGTGGTGACACAAAAATCTTATGAATTTTATGTGGAGCCTCTGCCTGCTAATTTTGAAACCCTCGTTACAGATTTTAAAAGGTCAACGGGTGATGAAATTTTTGTTAAAAATAAGGAATCTATTGAAGTTTTTACCCAAACTTCGTTTCGGTTATATCAATTGTTATTAGAAAAGCCGTTGCAGGAGTTAAAACAGAATGGTTTGAATATCAATCGATTGCGGTTCGTGAAAGATGGATTATTGGGCTACATTTCGTTTGAAACGTTGTTGACACAACCTGCTAAAACGAATCAAGGTCAAAATATTCCTTATTTGTTACAAGATTATGCGGTCAGCGAGTTGTATTCCAATACTTTGTTGGTGCATCCTGAAAATAGTAATTATACGGATGGTTTTGGCGGTTTTGCGGTTTCGTATGATCGGGTGATGGTGGACAATGGTTCGACTCGGGGCAAATTGAATCCATTGCGGTATTCTAAAAAAGAGGTGCGTGAAATCCATCAATTATTTGGCGGCGATACGTTTTTGGATGCTGCGGCAACGAAATCGACTTTTATGAAGCAGGCGAATCGATATGGGATTTTGCACTTGACGATGCACGGGGTGTTGGATGTGAACAATCCTTTACAATCTGCGTTGGTTTTTGCGCAAGATTCGGCTACGCAGGATTCCACAGCGCATTTATTGACGGTTGCGGAATTGTATGCAACGCCTTTGAAAGCGGGTTTAGCGGTTTTGAGTGCTTGTAATACGGGCAATGGCGCGTTGAAACGCGGGGAAGGGATTATGAGTTTGGCGCGTGCTTTTGCGTATTCGGGTTGTCAGACGACGGTGATGAGCCTTTGGAGCATTCCCGATGAATCCACTTCTGAAATCATGTTGAGTTTTTATAAATATTTAAAACAAGGGCAACCCAAAGATTATGCGTTGCAACAGGCGAAAAAAGATTATTTAAATCAACATCAATCTATGCCGAGTAGCACGATTCCAAATGCTTGGGCAGCTACGGTTGTGATTGGCGATGTGATGCCGTTAATGGCGAATCATTCGGGATTGAAATGGTTTTTCGGGGGCAGTGCTGTCCTTTTGATGCTAATTTTCTTGTTTTTTAGCCGAAAAATGCGTTTGAATACAAATAAAACCTACCTTTGAACCTGTAAACAAATATAAATCATTAAAATCCATACTATGCTCAAAATATTTCCAGACCTTGAAACGATGATTATCAGTATTGGTTTAATATTGATTTTTATGTGGGGGGTAAGTCGTTGCAATGAAAAACAACGGGAATTGACGGGTAAAGCGGCACAAATTGGACTCGAATCGCCGCCGCGAACTCGGGTGATAGATACGATTTCGATGAGTGCGGTCGGTGCGGCAGTGGCAGCGGCTACGGCATCGACTCCGAAACTCGCGCCGCCGAAAACGCCTGCGCAAGTTCAATTGCCACAAGCTCCTGTGGTGGTCACGTTGCCTGCGACGACGGGACCTGCGGGTGTGATTCCTGCACAAACCGTTTTGGCACAACCTGCTGCGCCGACAACGACGCATGCGCCTGTTACTGCTCAAGTCATTGCATCTCAACCGATTCCGCTTCCGCAAGATATTAAATTAGTACCGATGCATCCGAATTCAGGCGGTTTAGTACCGAAAGGGGCGGTTTCGGCAGTTTCTGCACAAGGCGCGGTGGTTACGCCAAGCGGACCCACTTTATATGTGACGATTGAAAATCTGAATTTGAGAACGCAGCCGAATGTGAGTGGGAAATTATTAGGGCGTTTGCAGTTGTACGAGCCCGTTACTTTTTTGAACGAGGTCACGGAAACGACGCAACAAGTGACGCTTGCAAATGGCGAAGTGACGAATGAACCTTGGATTAAAATTCGGACGCAAAAAGGCGTTAGTGGCTGGGTTTATGGAGCAGGTATTAATTTTTATAAGAAAAAGAGATAATAGAATTAAATAAAAATGCTTCGATGATTTGAATTTCATCGAAGCATTTTTCGTACCCACGACCGGATTCGAACCGGTACACCTTGCGGCACTACCCCCTCAAAGTAGCATGTCTACCAATTTCACCACGTGGGTTTGAAGTAGCAAGATTGCGTCGCAAAGATAGGAACTTTTGCGCAAAAAAGCAAAAGTTTAACATAAATTTTTATAAAAAATCAGTAAAAATGGTAGCCTTTATTAGAAAATAAATAATTTTTGCCAAATTTGCAACAGATTCAAAAAAAATTATTCATCATTCATCATTTATCATTCATCATTAAAGTTATGGTTGTTCATCATGTCTATTTTTGGTTGAAAAACGCGGAAAACCAAGCGGATAAAACGGCATTAGTCGCAGGTTTGGAACTTTTGTCGAAAGTGCCGACGATTCGTTTGGCGCATATTGGCACGCCCGCGCCGACCCATCGCGGAGTCATTGAACGAAGCTATTCGATTTCGTGGTTGTGCTTTTTTGACAGCTTGGAAGAGGAGGAAATCTATCAAAAACATCCAATTCATTTGAAATTTGTTGCCGATTGTGCGCATTTGTGGGAGAAAGTGGTGGTTTATGACTCGGTGGGTTCTAAAAGAGGTTAATCTGCGCGGTACGTTGGAATTCGGATTAAATGAGATTTTTTTGGGATTAAATAGGATTGATTTTTTAGGATTGATTGGATTGAATTCATAAAAAAATCCAATCAATCCTAAAAAATCAATCCTATTTAATCCCAAAAAAATCTCATTTAATCCGAATTCCAACGTACCGCACCTTCATGGTTTAAACCTGTAAATAATGCCCGTTTTAAAACTAAAAATAGTTTGAAAAACTAAATTTTGGTCCGGAATCAGCCAATGAATCGTCGGACGCACGTAATAAATCAATGGCAATGCCGTTTTTCGACTAAAATCATAACCCAAACCCAGAGAAATATTCGGAATCACACTCAGTTTATTGGTGTTCACCGTACGAACCTCTATGGGATGCGTCGTTAAATTATAAATTTGAGATTGAAAAATCGTTTCTTGAATCCCGATGCCCAAATAATTTTCCAAAAAACCACCCCAAAAACTGGTGTATCGTTGTCCGATATTCGCGGTCAAAGCGACGGCTTTTTGTTGGTCTTTTTGGTAATAACCCGACACTTCAAAATCACTTATCACTTGAAAATGAAGGGTGGTTGCCCAATAATGTTCAATGCCAATTTGAAATCCGGGATAATTTAGTTTAAACCCGTAATAGCCGACGTTCAAACCCAATCGCTGTTGAAGCGGTGTTTCATTTTTAGCATTTAGAGTTATTTGTCCAAATCCGATGCCTGTACTCCACAGAAACAGGGCGATACTTATTATATATTTCATAAAAATTTTATTTCATTTGGTTAAACCATGCTTGCACTCGCGGCAATGCTTCAATGAAACTTCCTGCGTGATCCACTGCGCCAAGGCATTCAATGGTTACATTCCCGCCGTTTTCTTTCATACTGCTGTAAGCATGAAACGATTCCTCAGGCGTAGCATCGATATCCGAAGTACCATAATAAAATTTTAAAGGCTGTTTCGGATTCCATAAATACATTTCATTTTCATCCAAAGCCTTTGTAAACCAATTGGTTGTATTTGCGTTTAATTCATTATAAAATGCTTCCGTAAATAAGTCCGTCGATTTTGCAGGGAAATTGGCTTTCAAAAAAGTGTAGGTTTTAGAACCATCGAACCAAGTTGGAATCAACGTTGTATAAGGCGGTTTTACAAAAGTATTCAATGGATGATTGTAAATCAAAGAATACGCATTAGAAACATAGCAAAGATATAGCAGTGAATTCGTCGTATTTTGATTCAAACTATATTTCAAACTAATATTTCTCAAATCAAAGGCACCCGATATAGATGCAGTGGCTTTTAATTCCAAATGCGTTGGATTTTCGATTTCCAAAGCCCGTTGCGTTGCCACAGAAGCACCCGCACCTTGCGAAAAACCAGCTAAATATAAATTACGATTGGTCGTCAAATGATTTAAAATTACTTCGCCTACTTTCAAAAGGTCAATCACAGCATTCGTCGTGCTTTTCGTGTGATAATAAGGGTGCACTTCCAAAGAAGTGCCAGAACCAATGTAATCGGGCGCGACTAAAAGGTATTCATCCGCCGCAAACAACGTACCCATGCCAATCCCTTCTCCAGGACTCGGATTAGAAATCGATTCGGCACGAGTCGGATTCGTGTAATGTTGCCAACTCACTAAACCTTTGATATTGCGGGATTTAGGAATGCCAATTAAACCCGATGCGATAATGACTTGATTATCAAATTGATGGGTTTTGTACTGCACGCGATACAAATAAAAGCCACAATGGGTCGAAACAGGTGCAGTTGGTTTCGCGAGTTGAATCATTTGAATGGCATCTGCGGGACTGTATTCGCCTAAAAAAGTGATTTCTGTCACTTGTCCGCCATAATCATACGTCGAAATAGTGTCTATTTCAAAGGTTTCCTTTTGACAAGCCGTTAAGAAAAGCAGCAAAAGGATTGGAAAAAAAAGTAATTTCATTGGGTAATGCTTAGGGTTTATGCTGTTATGGAGTCATCGTGCGACACAGCGTCGGTACAAATTTAATCCTTTTTGAGTGAATTGTTGGATAAAACAACTATTTTTGCATTGAAATTCTTTTTTTTGTAGTAAATTTATTTCACTATTGCTTCTTTTTATCATATTTAAAAACAAATTTTTCATGTTTATCGAAGTTTTAGGCTTCAAGCCGTTTGGTGCGGAACATGGCATCATTCTTTTGGTTATTTCATTCGTTTTAATCAGTAGCTGCATGGTCGGACGACGGTTGCCTAACCCACAAGCCCATCTTTTAGGCATCTTCATAGCAGGTATCGCTTGTGCACTTCAACTTGCTTGGACAATACACAGAATCGTCAAAGGTACTTTTACGGTTCAAGAGGATGTTCCCTTTCAAATCTGCAATTTATGCGCGCTTGCTGCGCCTTATGTTTTATGGTTGCTGCAAAAAGGCAAATCGCAACCGTTTGAAATCCTTTATTTTTGGGTGATGACAGGGGCTTTGCAAGCCCTTTTGACCCCCACTTTGGAATATGTGTTTCCTGCTTTTGGCTACTTTCAATTTTGGGGACTGCATGCAGGATTAGTCATCGCTGTATTATATGGTGTCCTTGTTTTGAAACAGCGACCGAATTGGGCATCGTTAAAAGCAGCTTTTCTTTGGCTTCAAGTTTGGGCGGGAGCAACTTGGACATTTAATTGGTGGACAAATTCGAATTATGGCTTCTTAATGCACAAACCCGCTGGTCATTCCTTGTTTGATTTCTTTGGAAATCATTATATTTTAGTGGCTCAATTGGTTTGTTTGATATTTTTTAGTGTTGCTTGGTTGCCTTTCCGACAAAAACAATCGTAAAAAATGGGATGTTTCATTTTTAGGTTACACTTTGGGATACATTGTGACACGAATAGATGTACGGATTTCACGGATTTCACCGATTCGTACGGATTTTTAGAACTCAAATGCTTGGTTTTAAGCAAAAAAAATAAAAAAAATCCGTACGAATCGGTGAAATCCGTACATCTATTCGTATCCTAATGTATCCCAAAGTGTAACCTAAAAATGAAACATCCCTAAAAAATTGAAAAAATTGCGTCAATTTGAAAAATTGACGCAATTTACGCTACTTTTGCGTCAAAATCGTAGAGAATGATTCAAACAGATATTTTAATTATTGGAGCGGGCCCAGTAGGTTTGTTCACTGTTTTCGAGGCGGGTTTGCTCAAATTGCGCTGTCATTTGATTGATTCGTTGCCACAACCGGGTGGGCAATTGACAGAAATCTATCCTAAAAAGCCCATTTATGATATTCCGGGTTATCCGTCGGTGCTGGCGGGCGATTTAGTCAAAAACTTGATGGAGCAAATCGCGCCTTTCAAACCCACTTTTACGTTGGGCGAAAGGGCGGAATCCATTGAAAAATTGCCTGATAACCGTTTCAAATTGACTACGATTAAAGGGACAGCAATCATTGCACCTGTGATAGCGATTGCGGGCGGCTTAGGTTGCTTTGAACCGCGCAAACCGCCTATTGCAAATATCGTTGATTTTGAAGATAAAGGCGTTGAATATATCATCAAAGACCCTGAATTCTATCGAAATAAGCGCGTTGTGATTGCGGGCGGCGGCGATTCTGCGTTGGATTGGACGATATTTTTAGCGGATGTGGCGCAGGAAGTAACGATGATTCACCGTCGTTCCGAGTTTCGAGGCGCGTTGGATTCGGTTGAAAAAGTGATGCATTTGGAGAAAAATGGTAAAATCAAAGTCGTGACGCAAGCCGAAGTCATGGGTTTGAATGGCAATGGAAAATTGCAAGAAGTGGTCATTAAACACGATAAATTGGGTCAAATCCGTCGGGAAACCGACCATTTTGTACCCCTTTTTGGGCTTTCGCCGAAATTGGGACCGATTGGGAATTGGGGTTTGAACATTGACAAAAACGCGATTGAAGTAGATACCTTGGATTATCGGACGAATGTTCAAGGCATTTTTGCGATTGGCGACATCAATACCTATACAGGAAAATTGAAATTAATCCTTTGCGGCTTCCACGAAGCGACGATGATGGTTCAATCTGCGTTCAAAATCGTGCATCCCAATAAAAAATTATCCTTTAAATATACAACCGTCACAGGCATTGACGGTTTATAACGCATTGAATATCAATATGATAAATATCACAGTCATCGACCGAGCGGATACGCCTCATGTTTTAGAAGTGCCGACAGATATGGCATTCAATTTAATGGAAATTTGTAAAAGCTATGAATTGCCCGTCGAAGGCACTTGTGGTGGGATGGCGTTATGTGCGTCTTGCCATTGTTACTTAGAAAGTGACCATCTTTTGCCCGAACCGACGCAGGATGAATGGTATATGCTAGACCAAACTTTATATGTGATGGATAATAGTCGGTTGGGTTGTCAAATTAAAATGACGGACGATTTGGAAGGTTTGGTCGTGCGATTAGCACCAGAAGTTTAAGCCATTTCCGCTTTGGAAAATGATAATACAAACAGATGTACGGATTTACACGGATTTTTTCTTGTCATTCCGTAGGAATCTTAGTTTCCTACGGAATGACAAGAAAAAATCCGTGTAAATCTGTATATCCATTCGTATCGTAATTTTCCAAAGTAGAAATGGCTGTTTCATGTCCTGTGCATCCCAATTCAAAAAAGTGCTCCCCCAATTCGGTTACTTCTTGCCAAAAACACAGTCTTAACGTTAAAGAACAAACTTAAAATAAGTACAAAATTTTTTTTTATTTATTGAAAATTTTGATATTTGATGAACTACCCATACCTTTGGTGATGAATCTGTAAAAATTCAATTCTTTGACCCTTAAGCATTCGGGAGCATGGCAAAAAACAAACTATCGCTGCTTTTTTCGTTGGCGATAACGACACTCTTCGCACAACATAATGATTCTCAATTTCGAAAATTAATTGCGGACGGCATCACTTTACACGATAAAGGTAAATATGTGGAGGCACTTCGCAAGTTTCAAACGGTTCTGAAACAAAATCCGACGCATCCTTCTGCCAATTACGAAGCTGCCAATAGTTGTACCGCCTTGCATCGATTTGACGACGCGCTTGGGTATGCGGACAACGTGATTCAAAATCCAGAGGCGGATTTGCCTGATGCTTTTGTTTTAAAAGGAAATGTTTTAGATATGACGGGCAAAGTGCCCAAAGCGATTGAAACTTATCAAGCAGGATTGCTTCAATATCCTCAAAATTATCTCCTTCATTTTAATCTTGCCGTAGCACATTGGGGAGAAAAAGAATATCAAGTCGCTGAAAATGAATTAATTACAGCGATTAAAATTCGTCCAAATCACGCAGGTAGCCATTTGGTTTTGGGACTTTTAAACCGAGATAGAGGGAATCGAGTAAAATCCATTTTGTCTTTATACAACTTTTTGTTGCTTGAGCCAGAAGGCAAACGGGCTGAAAGTGCTTTTAAAACTTTGGAATTATTGACAAGCAACCATGATAACAATATACAATTCTCTCAAAATGATAAATTATCGATTTCGATGCAGTCGTTGCCCGATGAATCGGACGATTTTAGAAGTGTAGAATTAGCCTGGGCGGTTGCGAAAGCGATAGAAAAAAAAGAAGCTAAAAATGACAGCATTCATTCCAAAAGCATTGAAAATCAAATCGTTGCAGAAGAAGGTTTGCATTTGAATAAACCCCGTCGATATTACGATGGGGATGAATTGACGCGTTTTGCCATAGAAAATGAAAAATTATTTCAATTATTGAGCGATTTGAAAGAGGGCAAAACAGGCTTTTATTGGGAATTTTATGTAGATTTTTTCGACGATTTGTATAAAAAACGACATACTGAAACCTTGAGTTATTTTGTCAGTTTGGCAAAAAAGGAAAATAAAATTATGGATTGGCTAAAATCCAATCCGCAAAAAGTAGAAGCATTGAGTGATTGGTACGCAGGTTTTGAATGGAAATTTCAATAAGTGGAATGGGCATGAAGGAAAATTAGATTTCCTTCATGCCTTATTTAAATGCGGATAATCAATGATTTGCGCACACTCATTGCCTACAAATATCAAACAAAATCCTAAAGTATTAGGTCGTTTAAAACGCTCCATTGCCATATAATGCCTCAATTGTTGCGTACCTTGTTCTGCAATCGCTTCCAGTAAGGTTCGCACAGGCGGATTTGTCGGTACCACTGCGACAACAGGCGTTTTAGGTTTCCTTCCTTTTTTTTTAGGGGCGGCACTTAATGACGCAGGCGGGTCAACGATATTATCTTGATTATCAACCCATTTTAAACGATCTTCTTTCTTAATATATTTCAATTCAAGTACCACTTCATGCTTAATATTGACTTGTGGAATGCGTTCTAAGAAAATATCTGGATATCGGGTTTCTTCCTCATGCTCACTGCGAATCCGATAGCTTTCATATGGAAATAATAAACCAATCATCAACGTTTTCAAATGCTTTTCACCATACGTCACTTTATCCCGATTAGAATGTGCTTTGGTTAAAGCAACGCCAACTAAATTTGCAAATTCAACAATTTTACCTTGAAAAACTAACTTTTGAATCGTATCCCGGATGATTTG
>JBDKKX010000127.1:0-11407 GCA_039795795.1 Bacteroidota bacterium
GCCCTCCGTTGAACGGTAAAGAAGATACGTTGAAAAATATACAATTTGTCTTTAAAGAAGGCGAACAAAAGTTAATTTCGCCAGCCTATCAAGGAGAAAAGTTATGGCAGGCTATTGGTTTTCGTCCAAAACCTGCTGAAAAATATCAATTAACGTTGATTGCCGACGGTATATCCTCTGTAACTTCGGCAACAGTTCAGTTGCCTCAGCGCGTTGAGTTGAACCAGATAAAAGTATTTTCTACCACAGACAGTTTAGTGAAAACCTTAAATTATCGCTTTGAAGACCCTGTTGAGGACAATTTTTATGCTTTGCAGGTGTTGCAATACTATCAAGATTCGTTATTAACGGAAAGTGCTACCGTTTATCCGAGTGCTTATCACTTGTTATTCGACGATAAAAATAGCGCAGGTCAGTTCGTTCAACAAAATTATCGAGTTGATTTAGCCTATTCCAAAGGATATAAATTGGCAAATCGCTTCAAAATACAATTATTTTCACTGAATAAGTTCGCTTATTCTTTTTTGAAATCTTTATCGGATGCATCCTTTGTAGAGGGGGAGATTTTTATAGAACCAGTCAGAATTTTTTCTAATATGACAGGTGGTTATGGATGTTTGGGGACTTATGCCGTTTCTGAAATGGAAGTGAGGTTCTGATGTCAAAAAATTAAGCAAAATAAGAAACGTCGATTTCTGAGGAACGAATGCCCTTTGGGTAATACGAATGCTGTACGGCTCCAAAGTCTCGAAGGGATGATACTTTGACAACCCTGCGAATGCTTCAAATACCGCCTCTTTGGGATTTAGGAGGGCGGCGTTGCGTTCGTGTTACCAAAAGAGCATTCCTTCAGGATTGATTTTCAACGATTTATTAAAAATTATTAATAAAATTATCACGTTCTAATAATTAACCCAAGTTGCATGGTAGGCGGCTTCTCCGCCTACCATGCAACTTGGGTTAATTATTAGAACGCGCGATAATTTTATACATCATTTGTTTAAAATGAATCATTTAATTCTACTGCAAAGTTAGCGTGTATTTTTATACCCTGTTTGGGTATGTTCGGGCATTTTCGGGCGTACTTGGGAATTCGTTTTTTTCTTCCTTCAAATTCACAAAATAAGTAACCGTTTCATCCCATTTTTTAGGGGCAATTCGCCCTTTTCCCAACACAATACTGGCTTTTTTAAGATAATTCCGAAGCGTTTTAGGGTCAATTCCTAAAAATTCTGCTAATTGTTGTCTTGTTTTAAATTGCGTGGTCATAATGATTATGAAGATTAGTATATCAACAAATAATCATATAGAGATTCCCTCAACGGAATCACTCTATGAAGTGGGTATTTTGATTGGCTTTTTTTTGTGAATGGACGCAGGGTAAAAGCAATACGAACCCGCGTTCTCATTCGCCACCTTGTAGCAATAAGATTTTTTTCGTTTCATGGAGACATGATTCAAAACCGTTTTTTAAGTTCCATAATTTACAACACCAAGCACTTTGTGCGATTTACAAAATACAAAACGGAGACTCGACCCAATCATAGGGAATCAGGGAATCTTTTTTACCCAAGTATTTGTTTTGATTTCATGCGTAAAAAGTTGATTTAAAACGTAAGTTATAAAACATTTTTATGAATATGTTTGTAACATGCTTCTTCTTAATCGTTTCTAAAAAGCACGTTATTTACTGCAAAGCTAACTATAATTTTTTAAATAAAAAATATTTATATACTTTTTTTTAAAAAAAAGTATATAAATATTTTTATGCCATGATAGGTTTAAAACACGACACAAAAGCAACAACATTATTATTCTCAATGAATCTCACACCATTATTAAAAATGAAGTGTTGCAACTATCGAATCATCTTTGTTTTGTCATTCCGTCGGAATCGTTCGTACTGCACCTTGTCCTTCCGTAGGAAGATACCTACGGAAGGACAAAAACGGAAGGGCAAGGCGCAGCTTATTCTCTAATGAATTCCAATTCTTCCGCCTCATTCAAGCGCACAATCACAGAAGGTTCACCTGTTTCGCGCTGCTCCTGCCGAAATTTGACAACAAAATCCACTCTTTCCAATACATCCGAGCTAATTTCGCCAAAATGTTTCGCAAAAGGTTGCCCACTGATATTCGCAGAAGTGGCAATAATCGGTTTTCCAAAAAGGCGAATCAAGGCTTTACAAAAAGAATCCGTTGCCAATCGAATCGCCACACTCCCATCTGGCGCAGTGACATTTTTCGCCAAATTCACTCCTTTTTCATATACCACCGTCAAAGGGCGCGTGTGATACATCAACAAAGTATCAAGGCGCGGGTGAACGTGCGACACATATTGACGCAACATATTCACCGAATCCACCAATAATACAAAGCCTTTGCCCGACGGACGGTCTTTCAAGCGATACACTTTTTCGACAGCCGCCGCATTCGTCGCATCGCAGCCAATGCCCCAAATCGTATCCGTAGGATACAAAATCACGCCGCCCGCGTTCAAAACATTCAATATTTCCGTAAATTTCTCGTTTTCAAAGACCATAATGTTATCTTTCGCAATCGTTGAGAGAAAATTTTCTTGTTTGTGGTTTAAAAAATCAAAGTTAACGCTTATTGAGCCGTTTTTATTGATAATCGTCCAATTTAAATTGCAACAATTGACAAAATTAATGCAATTTTATGCTGTTTAACGAAAATTATACTATAATTGTTGACATTTTCAAACTATTTGATTATAAAAACGAACAATACCTTGAAAAATACCCTATTGATGCTCTTCTTGTTGGCAGCCACTTGCCCACTATTTGCTCGACACATCATTGGTGGCGAAATCACCTATAAATATATTGGTAATAACCAATATAAGTTTTTCATGAAAATCTACCGAGATTGCACCACTACGGATGGTGCAAAATTGGATGACCCTGCATCTATTACACTTTTTCGGGGTACTAACGTAGTGAG
This sequence comes from Bacteroidota bacterium, assembly GCA_039795795.1. Taxonomy (GTDB): domain Bacteria; phylum Bacteroidota; class Bacteroidia; order Chitinophagales; family Saprospiraceae; genus JAAFJT01. Next base: position 2,964 of record JBDKKX010000127.1, read on the forward strand.
GAATATTGAGGCGCGTTTAGACAGTTCGCGCCTATTGTCAAAACCGAATTTGCCTTGTACGGAAACCGACGCGAATGTTTGTGTGCAGGAAGGTTCTTATTCGTGGACATTGCCTTTGCCCACCATTAATGAAAGTTACACGGTGGTTTATCAACGCTGCTGTCGCAACAATACCATTACGAATATTTGGGATCCAAGCAGTTCAGGCGCAAGTTACTCCATTGAGCTTTCGCCTGCGGCTCAATTGGCGCACAACAATAGTCCTACGTTTCGGTCTTTCCCGCCTACCTTGATTTGCGGTGGTTTTCCGTTGACTTTCGACCATGCGGCGGAGGATGTGGACGGCGATCAATTGACTTATGAATTTTGCGCACCGCTTTTAGGAGGAGGGCAAGTAGGAGCTAATATTCCAGGCAACATGAACAGTTGTGCGGGTGTTATACCCATTCCCGCTTGCCTTTCGATGATGACTCCTGTGCAATTTCAAGTACCTGCTTATAATGCTGCCGCGCCTTTGGGCGGCAATCCTGTGGTACGTATTGACCCGAATACAGGCTTGATTACAGGTACACCTGCTGCGGTTTTGGGACAATTTGTGGTCGGGGTTTGCGTGAAAGAATATCGCAATGGGTTATTATTAAGCACTTTACGAAGAGATTTTCAATTTAATGTATTAGATTGTAACCCAACCGTTTTAGCTAAAATCAAGGCAGATACGGCACTCGCAGGGAAACAGTTTTTCATCCAATCGTGTGGCAGCAATACGGTTTCGATTGAGAATCAAAGCGTTAAGCAAAGCTTTATTGGGAATGATTTTTATTGGAGCTTTAAGATTCAGGGCGTTGAACAACGGGCTACGACTTGGAATCTAAATATTACTTTTCCAGACACAGGTACGTATCAAGGAAAATTGTTTTTGAAACCAGGCGCGCCTTGTGCGGATACGGCTTCTATGACGATTAAAGTATATAATAAACCGATAGCTGATTTTACTTATGCGTATGATACTTGTGTAGCGGGGGCAGTTGCGTTTCAAGACTATTCTTCGTCTCCTGCAAGTAAGATTTCTAAATGGAATTGGGATTATGGAGATGGTACGCGTTCCACCGTTCAAAATGCACCTCATTTGTATCAAACGCCAGGGGTTAAAAATATTGTTTTGCAGGTGGAAGATACCAAAGGTTGTAAAGCGGATACGGCGCGCCCGATTCGGTGGTATCCTGTGCCGCCGATATTGATTATTGAGCCGAGTCGATATATTGATTGTACGCCAACGCAGACGGAATTTAAAAATTTGTCTGTCCCCATTGACTCTACTTATAAGATTACTTGGGACTTTGGCGATGGCACGACGGGGACAGGCGTTAGTCCCAAACATACTTATACACAAGTGGGTACGTATTCGGTTTCTTTGAATGTGACTTCTCCGATTGGTTGTAAAACGAGTGCTTCGTATCCGCATTGGATAAAAGTGAAGCAAGGTGCGATAGCAAATTTTGATTTTTCGCCTGAAAAACCGAATAGTTTTTTAAATACGGTGCAATTTCGGGATTTATCGCAATTTACAACGCGTTGGCAATGGTTTTTCAGCAATAAAGGTTACTCGACGCAACAAAATCCAACTTTTGTTTTTCGGGACACGGGGGTTCATAAAATTAAATTATTGGCTTCCAACGCTAATAATTGTGTGGATTCAATGATAAAATATGTGGATGTAGAGCCGAAAGTGATTTATCATTTGCCGAATGCGTTTTCTGCGAATCAAGATGGGAAGAATGATGTTTTTAAAGGCACTGGTTTTTTGGAAGGCATGATTGATTTTAAAATGCGCATTTGGAATCGGTGGGGCGAAATGGTGTTTGAAACCAATAATCCGAATCAAGGTTGGAACGGTCAAAAGTTCAACACTGGGCACGACGAACCCGAAGGCGTGTATATTTATGTGGTGCAATTCACGGGACCGAGAGGGGAGCCGCATGAAATGGAAGGTTTTGCGACGTTAATTCGATAATAACCCAATTTTTGCTACGAATTACACGAATTTTACAAATAATTCGTGCAAATTCGTTTAATTCGTGGCAAAAAAAAATGTCAAGCGCACTGCCTGACATTAACTCAATTAAGGAACCTGCAATAATCTAACGATTGAATCACTATTATAACTTTCTGTTTTAAAGGAAATCGGAATAGCCCATTTCGGGTAATTTCCATGTTTTGACGTGATATTTTTGGAAAGTAACAATTTTGTTAATGAAATTTAAAAATAAAATAAAAAAACCGTTGCGGTACTCCGATTCGCAACGGTCATCTGAAACATAAAACACTAAAATAATTACTTGGCTGAATAGATAGAATCTAATAAGGTCTTTTAATAAACAAATTTGAAATTAATTTTCAATAGTTTATACATATTTTTTTTTGTTATTGTTAAAAAAACCGTCACGAACAGAGATTTGTGACGGTCTGTTAAAACAAATAAACACAAAAACTATATTTTTAGAAATAGAAAGTTGGTTGATTTTCTATGTCACATCTTCAATTATTTTACAAAAGTACGATTAATCTCTTTAACAAGTCAAATTTTTTTAAATATTTTTTTGTCTTTTTATACATTTTAACACAATCATAACATTTTAACATTTTTAGTTTTAAAACAAATTTAAATTAAATAATTGATTATCAATGATTTATCGTTTTAATTAAAATGATTTAGATTTGATAGTACAGCTTGATTTGCACGTTTTTAGAAACCTTAAACTTACTGAACGTGACAAGGCAAATTTAAAAATTATTTTTATTGATTATGTGCTATTTCGTGGCATAAACCGTAATTTGTTCTAAAAGCAATCCTCTAATTCAGCACATAAAGGTTTTAAAACGACCTTTATTTAAAACTTGGAATCTTTTTTGATTTATCCTCTATATTTTCTATGAATATTTTTAAAAGCAAATACGAATACAAACTGTAGATAATAAAATATCAATTCTCAATAATACTACATTTTTTTACGATTAAAATCCCATTTTATATGAGAAAAATTACGACACTCCTTTTTGTAGCCTTATTCTTCAGTAGTAGCCAAGCTCAATACAGTGAAGTAGGACTAATGTTAGGTGTTACGAGTTATTTGGGTGATTTGCAAATTGGCACGATGCCAGCAAATCGCTCGTATGGTTCTTCTGGCGGTTTAATGTATCGTTATAATTTTAATCCGTATTTCTCCCTTTCGGGACATGCTTTTCTGGGGCGTTTTTCCTGCACGGATGCTTATGCCAATGGTTCTCGCCGCAATCGAAATTTAAGTTTTCGGAATTCCTTGTATGAGCTTGGTATTCACGGAGAAGTGAATTTGACAAAATACGATGTGTTAGATGGCAAGATTTCCGCGCCGTATTTGATTTTGGGTGTTGCGGGTTTTTACCACAATCCAGAGGCGCGAGATAAAACGGGTAAATGGATTGCATTACAACCGCTCGGTACAGAAGGGCAGACGTTGAATGGTGGAAAACCATACAGTTTGTTTCAAATTTCGATACCTTATGGTTTTGGAATTAAATTAGCAGCGAGTAAACGGGTTAATTTGGGTTTGGAATTGGTTTTTCACCAGACTTTTACCGATTATTTGGATGATGTGAGGGGGAATTACCCTGATTTGAAGGCTTTAGGGGAGAAAAATCCTGTGGCTGCTGAAATGTCTTGGCGAACCCCTGCGTTTTTCGGCACAAATGGCTTGGAAGCTCCAGTGGGGCAAAAACGAGGAGATAGTTACAAAACGGATATTTATTATTATATCAGTGGGACGGTGACGGTCAATTTGGCGAGTTCCAAAAAAATGGAATATAATTCTAATTATAGGACTTTTTTCAATTTATAAATTGAAATAGCTGTCTAAAAAGAAAAAATCACAAAATAGGATTCGGTTGTGATACGAATGGATGTACGGATTCCACAGATTTCACGGATTTGTACGGATTTTTTTTATTTTTTGCTGAAAACAAAGCATTGGGGTTAAAAAAATCCGTACGAATCCGTGAAATCTGTGGAATCCGTACATCCATTCGTATCACAACCGAATAATATTGGGTCTAAAACTTTGAGACAGCCACTTTTCTAATTCAATTTAAACTTAATCGGCAACGTAAAATTCACTTTTACAGCGCGTCCTTGTTGCTTTCCCGGTTTCCATTGCGGCATCCCTTTCACGACCCGAATCGCTTCTTCCGTACAACCGCCCGTTACACCGCGTTTGACGTTCACATTTGTAATATTTCCTGCCGTATCCACCACAAAACCCAGATAAACCGTTCCTTCAATCCCATTTTCACGCGCTACGGCAGGATATTTAATATTTTCGCTCAAATATTTGAACATCGCTTGCTCGCCTGTGGCAAATGTCGGCATTTGTTCAACGACATCAAACGGTTTTTCGACAGGCTTAATCACTTCTTTGGGTTCATGCGGCGGGGGCGGCGCAACCACTTCTTTGGGCGTTTCTTTAACCACTTCATGCGCGCCCGCATCGCCTTTTTCCGTTTTAGTGGAAATCACCTTGTCTTTAAGGTCATCTATCGGTGGCGGCACTTCTTCTTTAAGCACTTTTGCATCCACTGTTACCTTCGGCGGCAAAAAAGCAATCGTTGTTACTTTCGGTGCAGGCGGTGGCGGTGGTGGCGGCGGCGGTGGAGGAGGCGGCGCAGCAGGATTTACAGGCGGCGGCAATAAGTCCACAACCGTATTTTTGTTCATGGATACCAGATTTGCGGTTTTGGCAAACAATTTAGGCATCAAAAAACACAATACAAACAAGGTTGCAGCTATCAAGCCCGCCTTCAAAACGTGCCCATTGTACAACTTCCGCAACACATACGCACCATAAGACTTATTCCGATTTTGGAAAAGAATGTCATTAAGATGCTGATTTTTAAACTCTAAAGTATTCATTATAAAGGATTTATGATTTGAAAAAATATTTTATCATTCGGACGCGCCCACTAATTTCATAATCGCTTTATCATTTGTATCCGTCTTGACAATGGCGTATCGTTTCGTCTGCGTAATCAACATTTCATCCAATATATCCACTAAATTTTTATAGCGTGCTTTCGGCATTGATTTAATTAATACGACTAATTCATTTTTATCGCCCCATTTTGCAGCCACTTCTGCCTGCCGTTTGAAGAGCAGGGCGCGGATACCTGCGGGCGAAAAATCCGTAGAATCGACTTGTGGATTTTCGGGATCTACATAAGAATAGATTTTATCCCGTTCTCCGAGTAAAATAGATAAACTTCTGGTCGCTTTTAAGAGCGGCTTTTCGCCTGCATCATCCATCGGCATATTGACTTCCATCGCCTTCGGCTTCGTGAAAGTCGTTGCCAACATGAAAAACGTTATCAGCAAAAATCCTAAATCCACCATTGCCGTTAAATCGACCTTTGTGGACAGTCTTTTGGCTCGCAAACCGCTTTTGCTGTGCGTTTTGCTATTGGGAAGGTTCATTTCAGCCATTGCTTATAGAACTTTTTAAAGGTTTGATAATGGAAATGTCAAAATATTAAAATATTAAGTTTTAATATTTAACTTATTTTAAATAAAAAGTGTAAAATATGGTTCACAGCTATATAGATGCAGGGAAAATGGAAAAAGGTGTGTGTCCTTTTCTTTTTTTTGTATCTTTTTTTGATAATTGGAACGTTTAGCCTATTATTACGGTGCGCTGGAATTCGGATTACATGGGATTTTTTGAGGATTCAATCGGATTGATTCTTAGGATTTATAGGATTTACAGGATTCTAATCCCATAAATCCTAAGAATCAATCCGATTTAATCCCAAAAAAATCCCATTTAATCCGAATTCCAACGTACCTTCAATCATTAAATTATCAAATAATTATTTCGAATGATTGCATTTATACAAAGGATACTACGCACTATAAAACAAATTTTTTTATTAATCGTCATCTTTTTTTCGTTGGCAGTGATAGGCAAATTTGTCTATTCGGGTACTTATGTGAAACACCATAATCGAAAAATGTTAGAAGCGATTCGGGTAGAAAACCTCGTTTATTTTGACCGTTTTGACAAATTCATCCAAGAAATCGAAACTACAACCGATTGGCGCGTCCATGTTACAAGCGGTTTCCGAACCGCCGAAGAACAAGCCGAACTGCGCGAAGAAGACCCGCGAAATGCTCGTTCGGGCAAATCAAAACACAATCTGGGTAGGGCAATTGACATTAATTTGTATCTAGCACACTCGGTCTGGGGCGGTTGGCTGCGCAAAAATACGCCTAAAAAAACGTGGGAAAGGAGTGGCATTCTTCCAATTGCTCGAAAACACGGTTTAAAATGGGGCGGCAATTTTAAAAATTATTATGACCCCGTTCATTTTGAGATTCCTTAAAAAAAATTGAATGCTGCATCCGCCACGAATTACACGAATTTTCACGAAGCAATTTCCTTAAACTTCGTGAAAAATTCGTGTAATTCGTGGCGGATGTAGCAGGGTCTGGCGGGTTTCAAAATTAATCTTGAAACAAAATTTGAAAATTCGTCGTTTTGTTACTATTTTTGCACACTCTTTACGTTTGGAGTGAAATTAATCCAACCATATATGGCAATTACAACTTATAAATCGGACGTTGAAGCCTTAGACGCTTTGGCAAAGTCGTATAAAGACCTCTCGAAAGAAATCGGCAAAGTCATCATCGGACAGGATGAAGTCGTCAAAGCGGTGATTATATCGCTTTTCGCAAATGGACACAGTTTGTTGGTCGGTGTGCCGGGTTTGGCAAAAACGCTTTTGGTCAGCACTATTTCTAATGTATTGGATTTGAACTTTAAACGCATTCAATTTACGCCTGATTTGATGCCGTCGGACATTACAGGTTCTGAAATTTTGGATGAAGACCGTCGTTTTCGATTCAATCCAGGTCCTTTGTTTTCCAACATTGTGTTGGCGGACGAAATCAATCGGACTCCGCCCAAAACGCAAGCCGCGCTTTTAGAGGCGATGCAAGAACGAAGTGTGACGGTTGGTGGGACGCGGCATTTGTTACCGAATCCCTTTTTTGTGTTAGCGACGCAAAATCCCATTGAACAAGAAGGTACTTATCCATTGCCCGAAGCGCAATTAGACCGTTTTATGTTCAATATTCCATTGGATTATCCGACTTTTGAGGAAGAAATCCGAGTGGTGAAAAGCACGACTTCTTCTCAAAAAGTGGCTTTAAATCACGTTGTCACTGCGGAACAAATTTTAGCTTTCCAACAATTGATTCGCAAAATTCCGATTTCGGATAATGTATTGGAATATGCGGTGACGTTGGCGGTGAAAACGCGCCCGAATCGCGGCAAAGCTCCAAAAATGGTGAATGATTATATTTCGTGGGGTGCGGGACCGAGAGCTTCGCAATATTTGGTGTTGGGCGCGAAATGTCATGCGGCGATTCAAGGGAAATATTCTCCAGACATTGAGGATGTACGGGCGATTGCGAAATACGTGTTGCGCCACCGCATCGTGCCGAATTATAAGGCAGAGGCAGAAGGACTTACCACAGAGAAAATTATTGAAAGTCTCTATTAATGACCCTATCTTCCGCTTTGATAACCGTCGTTAACAGGTTTAGAAGGACTTGCCAGAGGTTTAAGTGCTTGGACAAATTAAAATGATACGAACTAAAATGATTTAAAATATTGATTATCAAATAGTTATAACTTGACGCAAGTTTGCAACTTGCGTCAAGTTGTGCGTTTAATTTAGTTATAACTTGACGCAAGTTTGCAACTTGCGTCAAGTTGTGCGTTTAATTTAGTTATAACTTGACGCAAGTTTGCAACTCTGTCCATTACCCATAAGTATTTTTGGGTGCTTTTTGCCAAATAAGATTTGGTATTTGTAAAAAAAGAAGTTCTTTGACATATAGAAAAGTTTAACCCGTGTAAAATAAAAGGGCTGTATTCCAGACGATTTGAGCTTCATGCCATCCCGTCCAAAGAGAGCGAATTCCAACGGGTTGATTGCGTTTTCCGCCTCCCATGCGATGAATGAGTTTACAAAATTCCTGCATAGATGGGGGATGTTGTTCGTCTGCTAAGGGGATTTTATCCGCATATTGTTGATTCAAATAAAGAGCTAAAAGATTGTAATTCAAGGTTTTAAACCCCCATTGAGTCAGCGGCGTATCGGGCGAAAAAAGAGAGGCATATCGCAATCGAGTGATTTGAATGGCGGCTAATGAAAACAAGGCAATGGCATTTTGAATGCGATGTGCGGTATGGAGTTGTAATTCCTCCACAGCATAACCTTCTTTGATCACCATATGAAAAATTTCAATGATCCAACGCAATTTGTAAATTTGGACGATTTGAAGAGCATCCCAATAATCTCGAAGGGGTCGAGTCGTTAAAAGCGTCCATTCGATGGGTTCTACCCCCGCAGGA
>JBDKKX010000128.1:0-11379 GCA_039795795.1 Bacteroidota bacterium
CAATGATGAAAAACCTATTCGGAAGTCCTGATGCGGACTCCAAAAGCCTTGAATTTTTAACCAAAGTGATTGAAAGGAATAACTTGCCTGGTTTTGATTATTTGGAATTTAAAGGAGCGATTGAAAATTTATCCAAATTTCATTCAGATGAGGCTTTAGCCTTTCGGTCTGCGTTTGCGACGGCATCCACGATGGGGTTGACCAAAGAAAAATTAGTCGAAACGGCTCAACATTATCGCAAATTGATTCTAAATGAAAAATTACAATTTGACGCGGCTTCTCAAAAACAGCAAGACTTGCGCATTGGTGCCAAATTAAAACAAGTTTCCGAGTTGAAAGCGCAAATTGCTGCGAATGAGTTAAAAATCAAACAATTGCAAGCGGAAATGGATAGAGCTAAATCGGAAACCAATCATGCTGATTTTGAAATTGAGCAGGAAGTGCAAAAAATAAATGAGACAAAAGCGCGTTTTTCCACGACCCACGAGATTGTTTTAAAGCAAATTGATAAAGATATTGAAAATATCGGGAAATATTTATGATTCCTACGGAATGACAAAGAAAACTTGTCATTCCGTAGGAGTCTATAATCCGAAAATTCGTTCACCTTTCAACAAAAAATCAAAATTTATGAGTAGTATTACTCCGATTCAACCCGCAGATACATCTAAGTTTAAAATTAAATCCTTCTGGGAAAGACCCGAAGGCGTTACAGGAATGATTTTCATGGCAGCTATTTTACTGGGTGGCGGCTATTTGTTTATGAAAATACTTCCTACGTTGGTTGCGTTAGCAGCGAATACCCTGTATTTAGCGGGCATGCTTGCGGTACTTGGCGCAATCATTTATATGATACTCGACCCTAAAATGCGCAATTTGGTTGGGTATATGTATAAATCTATCATGCGTTGGATAACGGGCGTTTTCGTAACGATTGACCCTGTGGGCATTTTGAAAACGTATGTCGATAGTTTGCAAGACAATTTGGGCAAAATGAGTAAACAAATTGGCAATTTGCAGGGACAAATGCGTTCCATGCAAAATTTAATGGATGGCAATAAGCGAGAGATTGATGCGAGTATGAAATTAGCGAGTCAAGCTAAAATTCAAAACAATGAGTCTCAAATCGTTTTGCACACGCGCAAAGCGGCTCGATTGCAGGAAAGTAACGAAAAATACAATAATTTGTTCAAACGGATGGAATTGCTCAAAAAAGTGTTGAGTAAAATGTACGAAAATTCTGAAATTTTATTGGAAGACACGAAAGACCAAGTCAAAGTGAAAGAACAAGAGCGTCAAGCAATTCGCACGAGCCATTCGGCGATGAAATCGGCAATGAATATTCTTTCGGGCAGCCCTGACCAACGGATGATGTTTGATATGGCGATGGAAAACATTAATAATGATGTGGCTATGAAAGTAGGTGAAATGGAGCGTTTTATGGAAATGAGTAGTGGATTCATGAATTCGATTGATTTACAAAATGGTGTTTTTGAAGAAGAAGGTTTGAAAATGTTGGATGATTGGGAAAAGAAAAGTGCTTTAATGTTGACGGGTGGCAAAATCACTGCGGACGACAAATTAGAATTGAAAGCACCGCCAACCAAAGAAAAATCATCGGGCAATACTTCTTCTTCAGGCGATAATTCGTATGATAGTTTATTTAAATAGATAACTTAAGTTGTGTGGTACGTTGGAATTGGGATTAAATCGGATTTTTTTAGGATTAAATCGGATTGATTTTTAAGATTTGTAGGATTTGTAGTCTTTTAATCGGATAAATCCTACAAATCAATCCCATTTAATCCTAAAAAAATCCGATTTAATCCGAATTCCAGCGTACCGCACAACTTAAGTTAGATAAATTGATTTAAATTGGAAAAGAAGGAATTAAGGACGGATTTGCTTGTTTTTATCCAAAAAAACAAGCAAATCCGTCCTTAATTCCTTCTTTTCTTTTGTTCCTAATTCAAATTGCTTATTTTTGCAAAAAATATTTGATTCTATGATAAAAGTTCCCGAAGTCTCAACAACAAACCTACCCATTCCTGAAAAACTCCCAGATAGCACCCGCGTTTGGGTTTATTTGAGTCATCGACCGTTCACCGAAAAAGAACAAGTCGTACTCAATAGTCAATTAGCAGCATTTGCGCAACATTGGACGGCGCATAATTTGCAATTACAAGCATTTAGCACTGTTTTGGATAATCAGTTCCTCGTTTTGATGGTGGACGAAAGCAAAGCGGGTGCCAGTGGTTGTTCCATAGACAAGTCCGTTCATTTTTTGCAAAGTATTGAAAATCAATATGATGTAAAATTATTTGATAGATGGTTATTCGCGTATCAACAACATGAGGAGATTCGGACAGCAGATAGAGCTGAATTTACGCGGTTGTATCGAACAGGCATTTTGAATGACGATACCTTGGTTTTTGATACAATGGTTGCTGTTTTAGGCGATTTTAAAACGAAACGGTGGAAACCATTGGGTAAAAGTTGGCATAAACGATTGATTTAAGGATATTCAGCCCCGAATTTGCACTTTTTTTTAACAATTTGTGCAAATTCGGGGCTTTCACGCCCTATTTTTCAATAAATCATGGATTCTATCGAAAAGTCTGTCTATAATCCGTTTATCTTCTGTGTACTTTTATCCAATGGATTGCTATATATTAATATCATTTATTTAATTTTTCGATATAAAATAAATTTTTCTTCTTTTAACTCTTTTTTAAGTTTGTTGATGGCATCTAGTTTTACAACATCGGGATAGAAAGATGGAGTTCTACCCACGATAAAATCATCCCCTTCGTTCAACTGATAATCCATCATTTTTAGAGTATGCTCTGAAGGACTTAAAAAAAGACGTTTACGATTTCTATTCATTAATTGCTCTTGCTCACAGCAACAAGTATATAACTCATCGGCAACTCGTATCACGTCGGTATTCCCCGCCTTCATACATCTGAACTCATAAGCAGGATTTTCAGCAAAATTCGTAGAGTGCATCACAAACACCGTATTTTGCATCAAGCCCTTCAAAACACTTTTCTCTAAAAAATCAATATATTTTTGGTTCTTTCGTTTGATTTGATGAATCAAAAGAACATCGAATGGAGACCAATTGCCACTTAACACGGTATCCACAACGATCCAAACTCCAATTAAACGCTCCGACGGATAACCATAAGTCTTGAAAATCGTATCCATTTCTTTTTCGATGTGTGCATCCACCACACGAATGGAATCACGAGTATATAAATCGTCCTTTCGGTATCGTTGGTCTAATTCCAACAGCTGTTCCAAGCGTTCCCGCAGTGCGGTATCAAGGGTTGGTTTCGGTTGGGTGTTCCGATAGTCGTTCCAAACGGATTGTTGTGTCAGGGGATTCAGTTTGGAATTTTTAATGAAAAAAGAAAGAGGGACTCCCTTGCGAATCAACTGATCGGCAAATGGAATCGCCTCTTCAAAGCGTTGACAGCGAATGGCGCATAAACACGCATTGTAACTATCGGTACCGAAAGGGGACAAATAAAGAGCCGCTTGTTGATAAGAAGCTAACGCCAACGGATAGTTCTTTGCAACGATACTGGTTTGAGCTTGTTGGACATAGGTGTAGTATCTTGATACACTATCTATATTTTGTCCATATAGGATGTTTAAATAAAAAAAACATACAATGGTGTATTTCATATTAAAATCTTATGTTTGATTAAGCCGATATTACAATGGTTTGCGTCATACGCCGCCGTTTTTGACTGTAAAGAAGCCTTATTACCGTTCTTTTCAAATGCTTTTGCGAATGCAAAACAAGACATATAGTGATTTTGAGTATGGAAGCATCCCGAAAAGGAAACGTTTCATAGGCTGCTATTTGAGTTTTAACGTTATCCAATTCCAATCTTTAACACTAAAATGATAACTTATCAACTCCCCTTTGCGGTTAAAGAGGGCATAATAGGGCATTCCGTGTACATTCAGTTTTTGGTACTCTTTATCTCCAATTTTTCCATAAAGCGTATTCGGACTGGTAACCCATTTGGAGAAGTGAGGATAGTTTTCCTTGTAGTTCAGCGACACCACTTGAAGTTTCTCTTTGTAATCCGAAGCGAGCCGATCTAATCGAGGAAGGGACTCCATACAGGGATGGCACCAGGTTGCCCATACGGCAACTAAGGTGTATTTGTTTTTGCCCCCCAGCTCTTTGAGGTTAAATGGAACTTTGTCAATGCCTTCAATTTCTAAAGAAGGCAATTGGAATAAAGGCTCAAAAGCCGTAGCGATTTCTACGGAATTTTTTAAGGGCTGCAAACAAATTTTACTGCTATCCATAACGAATATCTTATAAGTGTTATCATTGAGTTTTAGATATTCTTGTTTTTGCTCTGGATGACGAATGATTTCCTGTCCTGTGTTGACATTCGATGGGGCTAAATAATAGGCAAATGAGTTAATGAAATAAGTAAAAGAATCCACGGGATTTCCTAAGTCCATAAATTGGTTATTCTTGGATTTGTAATAACTCATAAAGAGTTTATTTTGCGTCATAGAGATTACGCCTCCTTTTATGGATATCGTATCCATTTTAGAGACACTAAATTTCTTTTTAGTATCCTTTAAGGAAGCACAATATTGGGGCGGTTTACATTCCGTAAACCCCAAAATTAAAGTAAAAATAAATACGATTTTCTTCATCCTTTTCTAATTTCAGTATTAAAGTGATTGAATCCGTTGTTTGCTAGCCTGCTACAAAGTTGCGCCGCGTTTTTTTATACTTCATTAATATTCAACATTATTAACATTTTAATTATTTTAATTTATACGATAAAAAGGAAACCATACAAATTATAGGTAGCATGTAATATTGCTGTTAAGGCAAAAGCATATTCCGAATGTATCTGAACTACACAATAATAATAGTAGTTTAAAATCAAGCCCCCAAAAAAAGTCATAAGCATATAAAGCCAATGGTAATGATGCATTGAAGCAAAAATTAAACTTGGAATTAAAATAAGAAGCAACTTATTTACTACTTTAAGTGCACTTAGTATAGAAAAAGGCAATACTTGACAAAGAACTGTTTCTATAATAGGAGCAATTATTATTATTATTATTATTTTACCAATCTTTGGATAATCGTCTAAACCATTTTCATTACTTGCTAAATGAAAGTATTTATTATTAATATAGTTGAATATATAACCATTTACAATTGCTAACAATAAACAAATAATTGTCAAGCTAATTACTTTTTTATTCATGTTAAGTATGTAATTTTTAAAATAAATGTAAGTGAACTTAAAAAATCGTTGAATCGCAAACGAGTAAGTGATTTGACCATAAGTGTCTGTTAATTCGTTGAATGTAAAGTTCTGTATTAAATCGTGGGCAAATATAATCAAGTCAAATTAAAAAACAAATAAAAGGGTTCATTTTAACCTATTTTTTAAGCAATTTTGATTTTTGCTCTGAATTAAACGAATTTTCACTAAATTCGTGTAATTCGGAATATTGATTCACTGGTTTGGGACTGTTTTCGCTTTAAACGCCTCATAACGTTCTCTCAATTTGCCTGCTTTTTGGGTTGCGAGCAATTCTTTTTGATAGGCGAGGTCTGCATCGGAGAGATTTTCCGTGATTTCGGATAATTCAATCACCCAACTTTGATAAGTCATATAATCGGATTGGGGATTTTGAAGTTTTTTTCGGAGGATGTTAAAGGCTTTATTGGTGCCACATTTTTCTTCTTTCTCGGTCTTTTCGGGGCGAATATTCTTTTTTGCGGATTGGAATTGATTGCCCATTTGCTGGTATTTCAGAAACTCGGGCAGCCAATTTCTAAAATGTTGCGCATATTTTTCGTAATTGGGATGCTGGAGCTCGTTCATTTCCAATCGTTTGTGAAAGGCGACAATCATTTCGGGTTTCACCTCAAAATGAGGACTTTCTATCTGCAAATAATTTCTTAATTTTTTATCCTGTAATAAAATTGTTGCATATTGTGAGTGCATTTCAGGGGCAGGAAGTGCGGTTTTGGGGCGTACAATGGGTTCGGTTTTCGGTGTAGAAGTGGGTTTGGAAGGGATTATGGGCTGTTTTTCTTCGGAAATTGTTGGTTTTTCAAAGAAATGCGGATTGCAAAAAGCATCCATCTCCATTGTTGGAATCCACAAATCCATGGGGAGTGTTTGGACGATTGGGCGCATTTCCACAACAGGAATGGGCATTTCTTCCTTTTCCAGAACGTTTTTGGATAATTCTATGACCCGAATCGGCATTTCTTCCGTTTCAACAACGGGTTGGGATACTTCTATAACCCCAATCGGCGTTTCTTCGATTTCCAAAAGGTTTTTTTCTCTTTCTATTTTTTCGATTTCCACAACGGAAATTTCAAGTTTTGATGCGGAAGCTTGTGTCATAGAGAATGCTTCTTCAGTAATCGCACGAGCCACTTCCTCCGAAACGCCGTGTCGAAGGGCGATTTCGGCATAATCGACCTTTGGAGTTCTGGCAATTTTCTCCAAATTCACCGTGTAAGACCAATCGAAACGGTTATTGACTTTAAATCGTTGAGCGATTAAGATGCCTTTTGCAATCAAACCTTTCCAAGCCCTTTCCATAGAGCGTTTGCCGTTGTTGGCAAAACGGGCTAAAGCCGATTTATGAAAGGAATCTTTAAAACTGAGCAGATTCGTTAATAATCCTTTTTCCTCGTAAGAGAATTGATTATCCTGTGCGATCCAGTACGGATATTGGATAAATTGCTGGTTCAAGGGGCGAAGAATGCTGAAGTTACTCATAATATTTGTTTTTTTATGGAATGATTTTATTGGAATAATCCGAACTCAATGAAGCAAATCTGTTAAAATTTGTCTTTTGGCATTGTATTCCGCGATATTTTCGACTAATTTTGCAACTGCATTATGTGTGTGTGACCACTTAGTGGCATTTCTGGTGCAAATATACTGTCAGATTTTTGAATAAATCAAATTTTTGAATAAAAAAAATGAATTTTATTTCATGTAATTTCAATAAAATAACAAATGTCTGTAAATCAACGAATTAGCGAAATTATAACCATTTTAGGAATGACACAAGCAGCATTTTCTGAGAAAACAGGTATTAACCGTCCAACATTGAGTACCGTTATGAAAGGTACTAATGCACCTTCTTTTATGGTAGTTGAATCTATTTTGAGAAATTTTCCTAATTTAAGTCCCAATTGGTTGATTTTAGGAGAGGGTGAGATATGGAAAAATGAATCTGAATATTTAAATAATTCAAATAATAAAACAATTGCAATCAAAAATAGTAACGCAAAACGACATACAAGTTCACTTGAAAGCATAAACGAAAAAGAATTACTGCAAAAAATAATTACCGATAAGGATTCCCATATAGCCGATTTGCGAAGAACCATCGCTTTATTGGAAAAAAGTTTAATGGGGAAGTAGTCTCCCCATTTATTTCGGAACCCTGAATTTTTCATAATATTTGTTTTTTTATTTTGTGGAATAATTTTGTTTGTATAAAGAATAGCGCATTATGCTTGTTGTATAACACACCCTTTTGGATTACTTTTGCACTTGTATAAATTTAACACTGCAAATATATACTACATTTTAGTTCATGTACTACTATATAGTACATCTTAACAAATAATTAACATTTTTGCGGAAAAAATATCACATTTGCAAAGAATTATTGTACATGAAAAACAGGCGGTTAAAAAAAGCAAGAGAAGCGTTGGGTAAAACGCAGCAAAATATGTCGGACGAGTTGGGGATTTCAAAATCCGCATACAGCTATTTTGAAATAAATGAATCTGCATCTTTCACCCATAATCTCCTCACGCTTATGGCAAGACTAGGCATCAATATAAATTGGATTATGACAGACGAGGGTGAAATGTTTCTCACCAACGCACCACCTACACCCGAGCAGGATGGCGATATTACAAAAGAGTTGGAAGAGCGCATCCGCCGCATCAAAATAGATGTGTCCGATATAGAAGACACCGTGCGTCGCCTCATCCAAAAGCGGAAGTAGAGATAGGGCAATGCCCTTTTGCCATTTTGCCTTGTCATTCCGCAGGAATCTGAAAGTTTCCTGCGGAATGACAAGGCAAAATGGCAAAAAGGGGCGCGGGGCGGTGGGGTAAACAAATTCTTCTCAGAATCGCCGCCCTTGAAATTGAAAATTAAAAAAAATAAAAACGCCGTGTGCGGTTCTTCTTCTACTTCTTTAAATTAAAATTTTAATTCTATTCTTTTAATTTATCGTCGCGGATGGAATGGGTTTCAATCGAATACACTCCTTTTGTATGTATTCCAATTCCGCATCTGATTTCGGAAGGTGGATTTCGGAATGTATCTTATTGATAATCAATAGATTCCGAAATCCGAAATCCACCTTCCGAAATCTATATCATTTAGAATTTGGATTTTTCGATTAATTCAAGAATCGTTTTCTTGCCGTCTATACTGGTGAACTCCATCAAAACAAAACCATAATCTGGATTGAAATAATAGGTTAAGTACGTTTTTCCAAATGGGCTCTTGCCCTCACATGCGACCCGATAACACTCTAATTTTCCGAAAGCTGTATTTAAAATGATTTTTTCTTTGACTTCATACGCACTCGTTACTAATACATTTTCTTTCCATTCAGCCCAACGTTTATTGCCCCAGTGTCCGCCAACGAGTAATTCCCACGACCATTTTGTTCCAACAACGATTGGAAATTGAATCAAGGGGTAAGGGGTGAGTTGATTGATTCCAAAATATCGTGTTCTGGGCGGATGCATCCAAATATTTTTCTTATTTTCAATTAAGCCTGTACCCTCTCCGTCGGATATAAATTTACCTTGATAATCGGGATTCCAATGATCCGCAGGATAATAACGCCCGAAAGTAGCCTTATGAGTGTTTTTATAATCGAACCGAATCTGTGTTTGTGTATAGGTTCCCAAAAAAGCGGGATGCTCAAAAACAGCGGTTCGAGGAACCTCCATCGTAAGGTATCGAACACTCGTCGAATCCGCAGCACGCTCTGACACTAATTCCCAATCGGGAGCTGGAAAATTGTCCAGATGATAAAAATTACAAACATATTGATTTTGGAGGCTATCTTCCATTTTTAACGAGTAGGTAAATGCTGTTCCTGCTTTATAAATTTGATTATCGTAGGTATAACTTAAAACATCGTTCTTACTTTTGATGGGATCTAACTTTTCAATCCAAACCCCTTGTTCCAAAAAAAAGGAATCTTGCTGGGCTTGCAACAACATTTTATTAAAAAAGAATATTAAAGAAAGGCTATAAATATATTTGAGCATTTTTTCTTTATTTAAAAGTCTATAAAATTATCCTTAAATCCAAAAACCAAGTGTGTTAAAATATTGCTCCATTCCTTTGAGTTGACAGTAGCCGGCATAACTGGGATTTTTATAGATACTATCCATAAATTTCAGTAGTGAGTCTTGTGTAACTTGTGCAACAAGATTTTGGCAACAAAATAAACAAATCAACAGAGTGCTTTTTATCCACTTTTCCATTATGATTTAAATTATGTTTGTTCATTTTTATTTTATTTCAACGCCTTCTTGGTTTTATAAATCCCTAAAAGGATTGCCCTAAAATGAATATAAATCATGGGCAAATATAAGATAACAAAAGCACATCTTTTTATACAACTTTGTACACTTTGATACAACTTTTATACGAAAAGAGGTAATTGTCTAAGACCTTCGTTGGATCGAACGCCCTTCGGTATCTCAATCCCGAAGCCACAAAGTGTCCGAACGCTTGTTTCCAATTCCGTACTGAATCCCGCGGAACATCTAAACCGAATTGGTACATAGTGTCCTCGTCCTGACTGCGGAGGGTTGGAAAAATCGAACTGCCTTTGGTATATTTTACGATGCCGCGCCGTGCGATTTCGAGGCTGGCACTAATGGGGTCAAAATCTTCGTGTTGAATATTGCCCACAAAGGAGCTATAGGCAGCAATAACCGACACGTTTTCAATGCCTAAAATATTACAATATTTTTGAATTAATTTTTGGGTTAATTCTCGATGCCAAAGATTTCGGGTTTTTCGATTCGCCTCGACGCTCTTTGGATTGTCGTTTTCGGGTTGAAATTCCAAATCCTCGCTCACGAAAGAAGCCACTTTATAATGGTGTGCTAACCCAAAAAGGTATTTCCAGAGTTCACAGAGTTCAAATCGACGTTTGTGATTTTGCCCCACTTGCGCCTCGTCCGTGGAGCTTAAGCCCATTCGGGGATTTAAATTCGAGCAATCCAAAACCCCTTTGTGAATCACGCGGAGCGATTCGTCCTTTTGTTTCTCCACAATACTAAAACCGACCTGTTCGGGGTTCAAATCCACCGCCAAGTACCGATTTTCCTTTTTATTCTCTAATTTTCGCCCTTTTTGTTCGGCTAAATACTGTTGATACAATGCCTTCCGACCTTCTTTATCCGTTTTTTCTAATTTTCGGGCTTCTTTTTTATATTCGGGGATTTTAAATTCATAACCCGCTAATTTTTCCTCATCGTAGGTGATCCAAATCCATTGTTCGGAAAGGCGCACCGAAATCGGCAATTCCCCCAAACGGGATTGTAATTGGTTTAAGACCTTTTGTTGTTTTTTCGAAGCGTGAAAAGAAAGATTATATTTCGTCTCTTTGTCGGGTTTAAAAATTATCTTTTGATTCGGGAAATCAAATCCAAATTTTCGATTGCTTTTTTGAGGGGCTTCCCCAATACTATAAATCGGCAAAATGCGCTGTTCTTGATATTTTTTTTGGAGTTCGGTAATTTCGGATTGATTTTGCATCCGATCATTGGACAAAAAGGAAATCCGTCGTAACGTCGTTAAACCGCCAAACGTAATGCTTTTGCCTTGTCGGGATTGAAGATACGCTCGTTTTCGGTGCAACCGAAACGTTTTCCGTTTTCCTTTTCGACCTTCGGGTTTCGTCTCTTTTAATTCCTTTTCCAAGCTTTGGATTTGTGCGGCTTGTTTTTCTTGCTGGGTTTTTTCTTGGGCGAATTTCGTTTTTACTTCGATGCAGCAACTTTCATAAAACCAACTATCCAAATCATATTTCGTTTGTAAGTCTTTTTTAAAATTTTCATCCTTCGACAACTCGAAATTCGCATAAAGCTTCCGATACAAAAACGAGTAGTTCTTGCAATAGTCGGAAACGGGTGGCGAATTCTTTAGTTTTAATTTTAAAGTTAACATCGTCGGTATGTTAGATGAAATTTGCGCAAAGCTAATTCTTTTTTGGAGTTTTTCCTTTTTTTAAAGGAATTCAATTCTATTTTGGAGTACAAAATTGTATGAAAGGATATGAAATTGTATAAAAAAA